>JAQYVS010000128.1 GCA_030145365.1 Desulfofustis sp.
TCTATTCGGTCGAAGTGGAGAGCGCTTTGTATGAACATCCGGCCGTTAAACAATGCGCGGTGGTGGCCAAACCCCATCCGCAACTGGGCGAAGATGTCGTTGCATTTGTGGTCCTGAAAGACGGCCAAGAAGCGACGGCAGAAGAAATTCATGACTTTACCATAGATAAACTGGCGGACTTCAAACGTCCGCGGGATATTCGCTTTATTGAAGAGATACCGATCAACCCCACAGGGAAGGTAGATAAAAAGATTATCCGGGCCGAATATCTATCTGAGGACTAAAAATAATAAAACAGGAAGATTACATTAAAGGACCAATAAAAATATAGAAGAAACCCATACTTCGACGACGACTTAGTCGGTCGGCTTTATGAAGATTTGGAGCAATACATTAACGTGATCTGATAGGCTAATTCTTTGTATATTTGTCATTGTGTAACCCACAATCTGATAAGTCTTGTGATATTCCTTTCATATCTGCAAAATTGCCAAAACTGAGGTATTCTCAATAAAGCACCAGTTCTGCATTAAATAAGGTAGACACAAGATGTTGTAGTCTACCTTTTTTGGGTTGAGAGTTGACAGTTGAAGTTTGTAGGCTTAGATTTTAATGAAACTTTCTGCTAAAGAGGCACAAAATGAAAAGCAAAGCACTTTATTACTTATTTTCTGTTTTAAGGGTAATAGCGATGAAATTCGGCACCGGTTCAGCGCAAGCAGCAATGAGAGTAAAAATCTCGCGAAGGATTAATATGTGCCGCATCAGCCTTCTGATTACCGTGGCCTTGGCATCACTCATTGGCGGAAACCTCACAAATGCAAATGCCCAGACACGGCAGGACATTCGGCTTGTTTTACAAATTACCATTGATGGCCTTAGAGCGGACCTTATCAACCGTTATGAAAATGGTTTCGGTAAGGACGGTTTCAGGCTTCTTAAGGAGAAAGGTACCTATTACACTAATGCCTATTACCAGTACGCTAATACCGAAACCATCGTCGGTCATGCGACGTTGGCCACCGGAACCTTCCCCTCGCTGCACGGCATGATCGGCAATGTATGGTTCGACCGGGAGGCCGGTGAACTGGCTTACAATATCGAAGATGCGGATGCTCCGTTGCTGCCGAGCCGCGAGGAGAGCTCCGAAGGCGAGCAGGTTGACCCTGCGCAGAAATTGGCGCGGACGAAGGGTCGTTCGCCTGCGGTTCTCCTGGCTCCAACCTTTGGAGATGGTCTGGCCGCTTATTACGGAGGTCGTTCCAAGGTTTTCGGCGTGTCCGGCAAGGATCGCAGTGCCGTAGCGATGGCCGGTCAAACCGGCAAGGCATTCTGGTTTTCCACCGATAATGGTGATTTCATCACCAGCAGCTATTATTACGACGATTACCCGGACTGGACGCGTCGCTGGAACAAACAACGCAAGTCTGAAAAGTATGCCGGAACCGAATGGGCATTGTCTTCAGCGATATCCACATACCTGCTGGCCGGGCAGGATGACCGACCATATGAGATGGATCTGAAAGGATATGGGCGCACTTTTCCCCATCGTTTCGGTGAGGGCGACAGCAAATT
Organism: Desulfofustis sp.; assembly: GCA_030145365.1. Lineage (GTDB taxonomy): Bacteria > Desulfobacterota > Desulfobulbia > Desulfobulbales > Desulfocapsaceae > JABDQA01. The sequence continues at coordinate 1,576 of JAQYVS010000128.1, forward strand.
GCTCTTCTCGCAACTGTTGGCCAGCCCGATTGGAGACCAGCTCCTGCTCGACTTCTCCAAAGAGCTGATCATCAATGAACAGTTGGGGCAGGATGCTATCCCGGATTACCTCTCAGTCAGCTTCTCCTCGACGGATGTGATCAACCATTTTTTTGGACCATCGAGCCTGGAAAGTGAAGAAATTATACGCCAGTTAGATCGCACTCTGGCGGATCTGATCAAATTTATCGATAAAACCGTAGGTCTCAAGCATACCCTGATCGTGCTCTCATCAGACCACGGTATGGCAGATATGCCGGATTATATGACCGACCTTGGTTATGCTGCAGGACGTCTTGTTCCGGAAGATATTGTCGCGACGGCCAACAAGGCCGGGCAGCAGTTTGGTATAAATGAGGTTGTGCGTTTTTTTTACCGACCCTACATCTATCTGAATGATGAGAAGATTGCTGACGCGCAACTGGATCACGCTCTGGTGGAACAAGCGATCGCAAATGCCCTGACCGACTTTGATGGTATAGAGCTGGCGGTATCAACCAAAAGCCTGGTTACGCAAAAAGGTAATCCATTACTCGAACAGGTAAGGCGCAATCAACATGTAACCCGTTCCGGTGATATCTACATCATTCAGGAACCCTACTGGTTTCTGTTCGATGAAGGGCCGATTCCCGCCATGCACGGCTCACCCTGGCGTTATGACACGCATGTGCCGATTATCTTTTTCGGTCCGGGTATCGATGCGCAAACAATCCATCGTCTGGTACATCCGGTAGATGTAGCGCCGACCATAGCCGCCGTACTGGCGATGACATCACCCGGTTCAGCGCAGGGTTCAGCATTGGAAGAAGTGCTTAGATAGGAGAAAATAGTGACCTCTCAACAGTTTGTTTTTCCACTTGCTAAGTTAATATCTTGAGCATGTTTTACATACCAGATATTGTGATTTCCATATATTTGACCAACCCTGCGTTATCTCCAACACATCAACGGTTTTGAAGCACCTCGAAAAGCTGTGATATCCACTTTCTTCCGGGAAAGCAGTAAAGCCTACCTGTCGTAACAGGATTCCATAAACGTCATGCCTATCGTGGGCAATCACATGGCCATTTACAACCGGACTTCATCAGGCTGGTTGTTATCCACCTACCCATTATATAGGATTCAAACTTGTCAGAGAGCGTTATTAGATAGCGATGTTTGGTTCGTGGGGGTATAGACTCCCCCTGGCGCCATCGTTTATTTGGTTAACAGGTTTATTTAGGAGAGTCCTGGCATTAAACAATTGTGCGTTTGTTTGTGTTAATGAATGCTTCAAGGTCCTGAACATCGATATATTGCTTACGGCCACCAGGGAACTGAATAACAGGAATGTCACCAGCCCAGATACGTTCACGCATGGCCCAGACCGTCAAACCAAGCCATATAGCAGCATCTTTGAGAGGTAACAGGCGAGGGGAGATAGGATTGCATAAGGGAAGCCGTGGCCGC
>JAQYVS010000317.1 GCA_030145365.1 Desulfofustis sp.
CTGATGGTTCTTTTGGTCATGGTGGAGCGAATAGAGCAGGGAACATTGAAACTTGACGAGATGGTGCAGGTGACCCGAGAAGCTGCTCAAATGGGTGGTTCACAGGTTTATCTTGATCCTAAAGAGCAATTTTCCATTGAAGATCTTTTGTACGCTTTGATTATTCAATCAGCCAATGATGCTGCCGTGGCCTTGGCTATTCATGTGGCCGGGTCGAAGGACGGATTTGTGTCTCTGATGAATAAGCGTGCGGAAGAGCTGGGCATGAATGATACCCGATTTTACTCGGTTCACGGTCTGCCGCCATCCGAAGGTCAGAAACCGGATCAGACCACAGCTAAGGATTTGGCAATACTCGGCCGTGAATTGGCAAAGAACTCCGAAGTCTTTAAATATACTTCAATCAGGGAGCGTGGTTTTCGCGATGGTGAGTTTATGATGCGTACCCACAATCATCTCCTTGAAAATGTAGACGGTTGCGATGGTTTTAAGACTGGCTACTTTAAAGCCGCCGGGTTTTCTATTATAGCCACTGCCAAGAGAAATGGCGTTCGTATTATTGCAATTGTGCTGGGAAGCAAAGACCGCAAAGTCAGAGATGCCAAAGCTTCGGAGCTTCTATCAAAAGGATTTGCTGCGGTTCCTCCGAGGGAAGACTCTGAGATCATTGTAAGCAAACCTGAAACAGTCCAGGCAACAGAAGAGCAATCGGCTGATTCAGAGCCCCGGGAAACACCAATAGTGGAAAAAGATCCAGCAAATTCTTCACGTTTCGGTCGTGACATCTTGATGTTCGGGCTGGGGCTTGGGACCGGTCTCGTTCTCTGTCTGGTACTGGCTATATTAAGATCCGGAAGATCTTCCCGAAGACATCGACGCATTGTTTGAACAGTGTAGCATTAACAAACGAATTCATTTCAATTGAACATGTTGCTTGATCCAACGAGCAGCGTATTCAGATAAATGGTTTTAAAGCAACCAGCCATCGATCAAATGTTGAGGAATCAATATGGCCATAGCCAAAGTGATTCAGTATTCAGACTTGCCTGAGGACCTGCAAGCCCTGCTTAAAGAGCATTGTGACGTAACCCGGGTGGGAATATCATTAGATCTTCCCCAAGAGCAATCTCTGGTGCCATTGTTCGCTGATGTTGAGGGATTAATTGGGGTTGGCCAGAAAGTTGACTCAAAACTAATCGAGCTTGCTCCAAAACTGAAAGTAACGTCAACCGTTTCAGTTGGTTATGATCATTTTGATGTTCCCGCACTGACCCGGAGGGGCATAATGCTTATGCATACCCCAGATGTCCTCACTGAAACAACGGCGGACATGATTTTTACTTTAATACTCTGCACCGCCAGACGGGCAGCGGAACTGGACCGTATGATCAAACAGGGGCGATGGACTAAAACCATTGACTCGGAGTATTTTGGTTCAGATGTACATGGAAAAAAACTCGGTATTCTTGGCCTTGGTCGTATCGGTTCCGCTGTAGCCAGAAGAGCTCACAATGGATTTAACATGGAAATACTTTACTTTGGCCGCTCGGTCAAAGAACGGGCTGAAACAGAATACGGTGCGCGTCGCTATACACTTGATGAAATACTTGCTGAAGCGGATTTCATCTGTTCAGTTCTTCCTCTATCAGATGAGACGCATAAATTGATAGGTTCAGAAGAATTGAGCAAAATGAAAAAGGATGCCTTTCTGATCAATGGTGGCCGTGGGCCTGTTGTTGATGAAGCTGCTCTCATCACGGCCTTACAGAATAAAACGATCAGGGGAGCAGGGCTCGATGTTTTCGAGAAAGAGCCGCTGCCGATTGACTCACCGTTATTAGCTCTAGCCAATGTTGTTACATTGCCGCATATAGGATCAGCTACCCATGAAACCCGATATGAGATGGCTAAGTGTGCGGTTGATAATCTGATCGCGGCCCTACGCTCTCAATCAACCAAGAACTGTGTAAACCCAGAAGTTGTAGAATAGATGCAAAATCGCACTGGAGGAAAAACTTTGATCTGTCCAAAGTGCACAAAAGACTATAAGGATGGCGACTTCTATACCGTTAATAACGAGAAGATGTGGGAAGATTGCGCTATCGAATCAGGCCTTTTCCCCCTTGAACATACCGGTGCCAGAAGAGATAAGATATCAGAATGAGGAAGGTACTTAACACCTTCTAACATCAAGACTGTTTCATAGCAGGAAGTTGTTTAACACTGAGGAGCACAGTAAAACGAAAAGGAGGATTTATTTTCCAAATCTGAGTCGAGTTGCTCATTATTGGAAATACTGTTAGTATACTTACTCATTCCCATCATTCCCATCCGGGTTACACCCTGAGTTGTAGTTCCCAGCTGTGCCTCAGACAACTATTTAATACAGGATCGCCTGCTATGAAAAAAACCAGTAACTATAAAAGTGTTTGGGATATCACAAGCCAACCAGAAAAAGAGCGCATATTCAGTAAGTTCCTTAAAGAGTATGGAGAAAACTACACGGCTGATAATTTTGTACAATTCCTTAAAAAAAGATACAAAGTTGTCAATTAAAGCCTACGTCTCCACCTGATCTAATCTGAGCCTGCACAGAATTTAGACACTGAAAGGATAATTAATTGCCGGGTGGTGCTGGTAATCCGAAAGTTCGAAATCATCAACAGTTACCCATGTTTCCAGGTCCTCCATTGTCTTGATATCGGGGTTAATCGTCAATTCCGGTAACGGGAAAGGTTCGCGTTTTAGTTGCACATCACGGAGCAAAGGTAACTGATCTTCATAAATATGAACGTTGACAATCTTATGGTAGGCAATGGCAGGTTTCAGGTTGGTAATCTGCGCCATGATCATTAAGAGCCAGGCCACTTGGACCTGATTGAAAGCATGGCCTAGAGGAAGGTCATCGGATCGTTGATACGACGTAAGATACAGTTTTTCCTCAAGGATACTGAAGGTATGGGTATGCATGCAGGCATTAAGGCAGGCGCGATCCCGTTCACCCGGGTTCATGAAGGTCATAATTTCACTGCGGTTATCAACACCCCTGCGCAAATCCTCGTAGACATTACGTAACTGGTCAATCGATTCTCCTTCGGGGTTTCTCCAGTCACGTCCTTGCGCACCGTAGCAGCGCCCCATGTCATCCTCGCCTTTGCGAAACGGATTGGCACGCCAGTCCTCGTTGTCATTGGCATTAGCATTCCAGGTGTTGCAGCCGATCTTACGAAAATCTGCTGCATTCGTATACCCTCTGAGATAACCGAGCATTTCTGCAATGGCAGGTTTCCAATGCAGTTTTTTGGTTGTGATTATCGGTAATGTCCCAGAGCTCACATCATACTCGAGATCTGCGTTTATAACGGTAAGACACCGCTTACCTGTACGGTTATTTTTTACCCAGACTCCGGAATCGATTATTCTTTGACATAAATCCAGATACTGCTTCATCAGAACCTCCGAATAGCCAAAGCTGTTGCGAAAAGAAAATAAAGAACATGCTCTACTATTCTAATTGTATAATATTTATTAAATTCAGGTGATTAACTTATTGTATCTCCTGCCTTGTCAAGCAGTCGCATTGTGCGTGATGTTATCTGGTACCACAATGTTGAGATAGATGTCGAGCATATTTTGGGAAGGGAGATAGGGAGTATCGGGAAATGATCTTACCTAACAAAAGGTTGCCAACAGGTATCATCTCCTGATAAAGATCAATGTAATCAAACATAAATCGAACTGTCTGGATGTCGTTTCCAGAATACGCTGGATCAATTCATGACATGTGTTGCATAAAAGGAAAAGTATGAAGTTTTTAAGTTATCGATGGTTGGTGTGGGCAATGGGCGTTTTGATGGCAGTGGTGATGGTACACGGAGCCAGTCAGGCCCAGGAGACCGGTTATTATTCACCCGACATGTTGGCAATGCAGGGACGATGGGTTCGAACCGATGCCCCCTACATCATAGAATTACGGCAGGGCAAGAGCAAGAAACTGCAGGCCACGTATTTCAACCGTCGTTATATTAATGTCGAAAAAACGGAGACCGCGGAACAAAACGGCCTGCACTACGTGATGATACGGCTACAGGACGTAAACTATCAAGGTTCCATGTACTTATTGAGTTATAATCGAGAAGGCGACACCATTGACGGGGTTTACATTCATGGAGCAAGTGGGCAGCGCTATCAGGTGATTTTTACCAGACAGACAGCCAGTAAATGATGGTGATTTGGCGATTATGATGTGGCTTGTTTCTCCTTGGAGATCGAACCCGCCAGGCCAATTTGGTCTGCGACTTCACGCATCCCCAGGATTGTGTCTGTGATCAGATCGGAGATTTCCACACCGAGCATACCGGCACCTTTTTCGATGATTGTCCGGTCGACGCCTGCGGCGAATCTTTTATCTTTCCACTTCTTCTTTACGGACTTGGCCTTCATATCTAATACGCTCTTAGAGGGGCGAACCAGTGCAGTGGTTGTTACAAGCCCTGTCAATTCATCAATTGCATAGAGAACTTTCTCCATCTCGCTCTTGGGTTCGACATCACTGCAGATTCTCCAGCCATGACTTACCACTGCCCGGATATATTCCTCCGGCCAATCCAGATCCCTTAATATTTCCTCAGATTTTTGGCAGTGCTGGTCCGGAAACTTTTCGTAGTCCAGGTCATGTATCAATCCGACAATTCCCCACTTATCTTGATCTTCCCCCTTTTTTCCGGCAAAAAAGCGCATGACGCCTTCAACGGCTAATCCATGTTTTATGAGACTATCGGAATTATTATATTGTTTCAGCAGGCTAAAAGCTTCGTCCCTAGACGGATATTGTGACATAGGTATTGCCTCTTTTACTGTATTTTTGATGCCTTTATACTCTTCTTTTTAGCGTACTAAAATACTCAGATTATTGCAGTTAGGCAATCAGCCATCTTGTCGTTGTTGCATGTATGAGCAAGAGCATGGCTTTTAAAAGACCAGAAGCTTTCATTAACAGATCGATGGAGACTGATCTATGTTAGAAGCGTTACTATAGGTTACCAAGCGTCAATTCGTCTTTGAAGCTGTCTTATCTTGGAGCCGTTGATCAAATTTCTCCTTATTGATGATAAACCGTTCATGGCTGCCTTTACTAATAAGGTCAATGCCATCATGGGCTTCGACCTTGAAGACAAGTCGTTTGCCGTCTATTTCAATTAATTCGACCTTGCAGGTGATTTCGAAACCAGCGGGAGTGGCCGCCATGTGTTTAATATCAATAGCGATTCCAACGCTTTGTTGTGCCGGCCAATCAATGTGTGGGGCAAGTGCCTTGATGCAGGTCCACTCCAGGAGACCAACCAGATAACCGGTTGCGAAGACCTTGGGCATCACCCTAAATTCCTCGGCCTCCGGGTACAGGGAAGGAACCAGTTTGGAATCTGGAACAACAATTGTGTGAGAATAGGTAAGGCCTGATTGCAGAGATTTTTTCATAGTGAATCCTCACTGACGAAGGTTGAATTTTGATCAAAGAAGTGTAGCGTACTCAAATAAAATTCTATATCTGTTATACGTATTATTGGGAAATATGACCAAAAAAATTTTAAAGCTATAAAAACGCTTATAACTTGTTACAAAGATAAGCGTTGAGCCTGCAGCACAAAAGCTACGAGGTTCAGCATAACAGAGATAAACAATGAATAACTTCAGAATAGCAATCACCAACGATGACGGCATTGATTCCCCCGGTCTCATGGCTGCGGCAAAAGCGGTTGCGGATATGGGAGAAGTGATCGTTATTGCCCCGACAAATCAACAGACAGGGATGGGACGCAGTCTGACTGGAGACCACGATGCTCACTTGCAACCAATTAAATACCGGATCAACTCAACAGATATTCAAGCGTATCATTGCAATGGTTCACCGGCCCTGGTTGTTCGTCACGCTATGCAGACGATTTTTAATAACAGAAAACCGGACTTGCTGATTTCAGGAATTAATTACGGGGAAAATCTCGGCCATAGCGTTACCTGTTCAGGGACTGTGGGCGCCGCTCTGGAAGCAGGTAATTACAATGTCCCTGCAATAGCTATATCCAAGCAGACGGATATTCGTTCGCATCTGACCTACACCGAGCAGGATTGGTTGGCATCCACTTATTTTTTGAAGTATTTTTCCTCAATAGTACTGGAAAAAACAATGCTGCCCGATGTCGATGTACTCAAAATTGATGTACCTGACGGTGCAAGCCCGAAAACAAAATGGAAGATCACCAAACTTGCCAGAACTTCCTATTATAAGAAGAAAATAGACAATCCAACGGCTGCCAGTAAAATCAGTGAGGCAAAAACCACGATATCAGTTGATAAAAAAACCCTTGACCCCGAATCGGATATCTATGTTCTGGCCGTTGCTAAACAGGTCTCTGTGACCCCGCTCAGTTTAGATTTAACCTCGAGAGTCGATTCATCTGAACTGCGCAATCAGTTCGATCTTTAATCATCAGTGTACGAATATGATCAATCAGGATTTACATCTTAACACCCCGCTGCTTGAGTCAGTCGCTCTGTCAAACAGGGTAAACGGACGTGTCTGGCTGAAGATTGAGGCAATGCAGCCTTCCAGTTCCTTTAAATTGAGGGGAATAGGGCGTGCCTGTCGCCACTATGTGAAAGATGGTGCTATACGACTTGTGAGTTCTTCTGGTGGTAATGCCGGACTTGCCGTTGCCTATTCAGGCAGAAAATTATCGGTGCCGGTAACAGTGGTGGTGCCGCAGACAACAACACAGCGGGCCATTGAGTTGATAGAGCAGGAGGGTGCCGAGCTGATTGTCCATGGAGAAACCTGGCGGGAGGCGCACGAATATGCCCTGAGTCTCACAGGAGGCGATCAGGTCTGTATTCATCCTTTTGATGATCCGTTATTGTGGGAAGGCCATGCGACAATTATCGACGAGATCGGCAACACTGGATTATGGCCCGATACCGTCGTGTTGTCTGTGGGAGGCGGCGGATTGCTCTGCGGGGTAATTGAAGGATTACACAGAAATGATATGGCCGCTGTTCCGGTCCTTGCCGTAGAGACCGTCGGTGCCCATTCGCTGGCTGCTTCGCTGAAAGCGGGAAAGCATATTGAACTTGATGCTATAACAAGTATTGCTACGTCGCTGGGTGCTAAGAGAGTTGCCCAAAAGGCCTATGACTGGTGTTCAGAGCATCGGGTGATCAGCCACGTCGTTTCAGACAAGGATGCAGTTGAAGCCTGTCTGCAATTTTCCTCGGATCATAGGATATTAGTCGAGCCCGCCTGCGGAGCCTCACTTGCTGCAGTCTATAATCAGGCCGAATTTCTGGCAGATAAGCGCTCAATTCTGGTAATTGTCTGCGGCGGTGCAGGAGTAAGTATTGCTCAACTTCAGCAATGGAAAGAGCATCTTAATACATAACCACATCTATATTTAAAACGCCTAGAGGATTAGAGATGGAAAACAGTCCGGCCAATTGTGCCCGTTGCCCCTTTAAAATATCCGATCGCCTCTGTAGGGAAGAAACCGGTAAATCACCGGAGTTCTGCCCAACCGCAAATCTGGAAGAACTGGCTAAAGAGAGTTTGGAAAAATTCAAGTCTGATCCGGGGGTCTGCGAATTTGCCAGGCAGGCATCTATCCAGGAAGGCAACGGGTACGGGAACCGTGAACGGGGATATGAGTATGTCAGGCCGATCAAGACAAGGATTGAAGAGATTATCGAATTTTCAGGAAGGATGAAATATAAGCGGCTGGGAATGGCGTTTTGTGTTGGCTTGAGAAAAGAGGCTAAAGTAGTCGAAAATCTGCTGTCCAGCCAAGGATTCGAGGTTGTCTCGGTAGTCTGTAAGGTCGGCAGAAATGCCAAGGAAGTGATCGGCCTTGCACGAGATGAGCAAATCGATGCCAGCAAAGACGAGGCCATGTGCAACCCGATTCTGCAGGCAATGGTCCTGAACCACGAGAATACTGAATTCAATATTCTTCTTGGGCTCTGTGTCGGCCATGACTCAATGTTTTTTAAATATGCCGATGCGCTCTGTACCGTTCTGGCGGTTAAGGATCGAGTGCTTGGTCACAATCCGCTTGCCGCTATATATAACGTAGACAGTTATTATCGCTCAATAAAATAGAGGCGGCCTTAACGTTTTGCGAATTGAATCTGCTGGTGAATGATTCGTGAGATTTTCCTGAAGCCAGCCGGTGTTGGGTGAATCTCGTTTCGCCAGTGATTCCGGCCCAGTGTTCCCTGGGTATCAGCAATGAAAAGCTTGTTCTGATATCTGCTTTGTACCAGGTTTAACCGCTGGCCAAAACGCATCAGCATGAATTTAACGACGTCTTCCTGTTCCTGCTTGTCGAGAAAATTTTTCTTGTGAAGGTAGGGATACATCCAAGATTCACCGATTGGAAACACATCGAATAATTCATAGCCCTGTGGGGAGGGCACACAGAAGTCGTAATTGTGGGCAATTACTTTTACATCTGGGTTAACAGAATAATAGGCGACCCGTTCCATTAACTCGACATATACCGATTCGATCTGATTAAGCTTGTTGTCCAATCGATCAAGGTCGATACAGTCCTGCCAGTGGTCTGCACTGTCTCTTGGTTTTAGAAAAAAATCGAAATCGTATTTGCCGACGATATCGTTTCCGCCCCCGGAAAATAATACAAAATCGGTCTCGTTGGTGCTCAGCCGTTTGGTGAAGCCGTATTTCTGCTCACCGGTCATCATCGTTACGGCCTCATCACCGATGGAGGCCGTTGAATAGATCACATATGATTTACGTTCCGCCAGTATCTGGACAATATTGGAAGATTCTCCAAAGGCTATAAAACGTCGTGGGTAAGCAAACCAGGAGTCGCCTTCAGCGAGGATTTTTGTTGCCTTTGGATACGTTTTGACGAGTTGGTCATAGCCTCTTGAGTCCATGGTATACGGCATTGATACTCCTCCATGAGTTAAGGCAATGGTATTGATTATCCTGAATCGCTGATAATCCCGTCATTTAGAGTAAGACTCCTGTCCATCCGCTGTGCCAGAAGTGTGTTGTGGGTGACCATCATTACCGCAAGCGACCGGACTTTGCAGATGGATTGAAGCAGATCAAAAACCAGAGATCCTGCCCTGCTGTCAAGATTGCCGGTCGGCTCGTCGGCCAACAGCACCTCCGGCTGCATGATTAAAGAACGGGCCAGTGCTGTTCGCTGCTGTTCACCACCTGAGAGTTCATTTACCCGATGCTGTTCCCGGTGATCGAGCTCAACGGCGGCCAAGAGTTCACGGGCCGGTTGTTCAGCTTTTTTTCTGCTCATACCTGAGATAAGTGCCGGCATCATCACATTTTCCAGGGCACTGAATTCAGGCAGCAGATGGTGGAACTGGAAGATGAAACCCAGCGATCGATTGCGAAAGTCGGCCAGTTCCTTATCGTTTTTCTGATCGAGCCGGCTACCTTTGAATAAGAGTTGGCCACTTGTCGGAAGCGCCAGGGTTCCGAGGATTTGCAACAGGGTGGTTTTACCGGAACCGGATGCCCCGATAACCGCCACCATTTCACCCGGTTGGATTGCCAGGTCTACACCTCGTAAAACTCCGACTTCTTTGACTCCGGAGGTGTAGGTTTTATAAAGATCAATAGCCTGCAGTATCGGCTCACTCACGACAGCACCTCCGCCGGTTTGACCCTGGATGCCTGCCAGGATGGGTAAATCGTGGCAGAGAGGCTGATAACAATAGAGCAGATAGCAATAAAGGTGACATCGGCGGGAAGAACCTTAATCGGCAGGGTGGTCATCGGATACACGTTTGAAGGCAGTTCGATGAATTGATAGCGTGAGAGAAGTTCACAGAGACCAAGTCCGCCGATAACCCCGAGGACAGTTCCGGTAAGGGAAATAACCAGTCCCTGCAGAAAAAAAATCTTCATGACTGAACGAGAGGTTGCTCCCATAGATTTCAGGATGGCAATGTCACGACTTTTTTCCATTACCATCATGATCAGGGCACTGATAATGTTCAATGCGGCAACCAGGATTATCAAAGCTACGCAGATAAACATCCCGATTTTTTCGAGCTTAAAGGCTGCAAACAGATTGCGGTTCATGGCCATCCAGTCACGGGCAATGGTGCCTGGACCAAGTTTTTCTACAATTGCTGCAGCCACCCTGTCCGCCTTGTTGAGCAATTTCTTTTCAACCGTTACCTCTATCCCGTGGACGATATCACCGGTTTCAAGGAAATTTTGTACGGCTGGAATGGCCATGTAGGCAAGCGATGAATCATATTCATACATGCCCGACTCAAACATGCCGACTACCCGGCAGGTCTTGATCTTAGGGATTACCCCCATCGGTGTCAGCGGCCCGGATGGAGAAATCAATCTTACTTTACCTCCAAGGCCTACCCGCAGATCATCGGCTAATTGTTTCCCTAGAATTATCGAAGGAATCCGTTCATCTTTTTCGCTGGTCAGATCATCAATACTTCCGGCAATCATCTGATCCCCGAGACTGATGACCTGCTTTGCGGTTTGAGGATCAATACCGCGCAGGACAATTCCTGACCCCCCCGATACCCCGCTGAGCAATGTCTGTGCATACAGATACGGAGTGGCACCGGTGACTCCCTCGACGGTCATTATCTGATCCAGGCTCAGGTCATAATTTTCGATAGGGCCGTCAACGCTTTGCACAATAATATGGGAATTGATACCAAGAATCTGGTCGCGGAGACCGTCGGTAAATCCTGAATACACTGAGAGCACCACAATCAGGGCGATCACTCCGACGGTAATACCGATGACTGAAATCAGCGAGATAAGTGAAATAAAGCCATGCCTGTGTTTGGCTCGCAAATACCTTCGGCTGATGAACCATTCGTACATATCAGCTATTGTCTGATTCTTCTGGGCTTATCTGCTCTTTCGCGCTTTTTTCTTCCGACTTCATATGTGGGAACAGGATCACATCCCGAATCGACGGTGAGTCGGTGAGCAGCATAACCAGCCGATCAATACCGATGCCTTCGCCGGCAGCCGACGGCATCCCGTATTCAAGGGCGCGAACGTAGTCGAAATCAAGTACCGGATGGATTTCGTCGTCTTCTCCCCGTTCCGCTATCTGTTTCTCAAAACGATTTTTCTGGTCCACCGGATCATTTAACTCACTGAAGGCGTTGGCAATTTCGCGTCCGGTTATGAACAGTTCGAAACGATCGGTTACACTGGGATCTTCTTCATTGCGTCTGGCCAGCGGTGAAACCTCGGTCGGGTAGGAGGTGATAAAGGTCGGATCGATCAACTTCTCTTCGACCAGCAATTCAAACAATTCGGTTTTTGCCTTACCGCCACCGGCCTGTTTTTCGAGCTTAATCCCTTTGCTTTTGGCAAGGGCGATCACTTGCTCTTCATCTTTGAGAACGGCTGGATCGAGTCCTCCGATTTCAATGAGCGCCTGATCCATGGACAACCGTTTCCAAGGCGGGTTCAAATCGACCGGAACCCCCTGATAACTTATGTTCATGGTCCCGTTCACTTTCTGACAGATCGAGGATATCATTTGCTCAGTGAGATCGATCAGGTCGTCGTAGGTGGCATAAGCCTGATAAAACTCAAGCATGGTGAATTCTGGATTGTGCCTGGTTGAAAGTCCCTCGTTACGGAAATTTCTGTTTATTTCGAAGACTTTCTCAAATCCGCCCACCAGCAGCCGTTTTAAATAAAGCTCCGGGGCAATCCGCAAATAGAGATCCATATCCAGTGCTTTATGATGCGTTTTAAATGGTTTGGCGGTCGCCCCTCCGGGAACCGGCTGCATCATCGGTGTTTCAACTTCCATAAAACCGAGATCACTCAGAAATTCACGGGTAAGCCGGATGATTTCGACTCGTTTGCGAAAGGTCTCCCTGCTTTCCGGGGTTACGATCAGATCAACATAGCGCTGGCGGTACCGTGTTTCCACGTCGGTGAGCCCGTGCCATTTTTCCGGAAGCGGCCGTAACGATTTGGAAATCATTGTTATGGCTGAGGAATGGATTGAAAGTTCACCTGTTTTGGTTTTAAACAAATGTCCCTCTGCACCAACGATATCGCCGATATCCCATTTTTTAAATGCAGCAAACTGCTCATCGCCGATTGTATCTTTACGCACGTATACCTGGAGTTGCCCTGTGGTATCGGCGACGCTGAAAAAAGCGGCTTTGCCGAATTTTCGCATGGCCATTATTCTACCGGCGATCGAATACGTTTGTCCGCGTTCTTCTTTTTGTTGCGGTTCAAGAGTGTCGGCTTTAGGCAGAAGCTCTGTTATACGGTTGGCCGGCTTGAAATTGTTGCGGTACAGTTTTACGCCGAGTTCAGCAAGCGCCTGGGCTTTTTCCCTTCGTTGGGCGAGAAACTGGTTTTCACTACTCATGATCTAGTCCTGCTCTATGGCAACAGTAGAGAACGCTGCTGCCTCTAAGTTTATTTTAACATAAAAAAAAGCGGCACAGTGCCGCTTTGATTCGATGGTGCTTAACACAATTTGCGGACTCTGCAAGCCCCCTATTCGTTTACCGGTAATCGACCGTATTGTCAATGTTTTCGGTCGAATTGGTTACTCTTTTCCAAGAGAACGACTGTTTCCAGATGGTGGGTTTGCGGAAACATGTCGATTGGTTGGAGCATCTTTATACTAAAACCGTCTTTGGTCAAATCATCGAGATCCCGGCAAAGGGTGGCCGGATCGCAGGAAATGTAGATTATTTTATTTTCTGCCAGCCTGGTGACGAAGGGTATCAACTCGGCCATGCCCCGCCGGGGCGGATCGCAGATGATGGTGTCAAAGGTTTTCCCCTTATCGATCAGGGACCGGCAACCGGCTGCAACATCATTTTTCTCAAAAGATATTGTTGTTATTTTATTGTGTTCGCTGTTGAATTTGGCGCTTCTGATCGCTGAACCCTGGGCTTCGATACCGTGCACCTCTGCTCCATGCCTGGCCAGAGGCAGTGCAAAATTTCCCATCCCGCAATAAAGGTCCAGTATGCGGTCGGTAGAGCAGACCTCAGATAAGCGGACTACAAGGTTTATGAGATTAATGTTTTGAATGGGATTGACCTGGCTGAAGCCCTGGACTTCCCAGAACATCGTCAGTGGAGGTTGACCCGGAAATTGCATGCCAATCCTTCTGTTTTTCTGATCTTCGTCACAACCGTAAGGGCCTTCGAGGGCAAACTGCTGTCCGGAAAAGAATATTCGGCCCAGGTTATCAATATTTTGGCAAAGTGAGCGGGCCCGATTCCGATCGGTTGGTCGGGGCTGCCGATCAAGGTAAAAGATCAGACAAACCGTTTCAGCAATCGGATCGAACAGTATTTCCATCTCGTTGGAAACAGCAGCCAATTTTTTAAAATCATCTTTAATTAACAGAAGGGAAAGGCATTGGTTTATCGAGTCCAGAGCCAGCGGGCAATGTTCTACCGGAACAATGGTATGGGATCTGAACTGATTGAAACCTGGATTTCCGCTCCTATCTATTTTCAAACGAGTGCGTTGGCGATAATTGTAGGATTTGGGTGAAGCGATGATCTCTTTGATAAGAGACGTTGAGTTTTTAACCGCTTCAGATGCGCTTCCGGTTAATAATTCCGCAAGAATCTGTTCTTTTAATCTGCATTGTTCACGGTAATCGATGTGTTGGAAATCACAGCCTCCGCATCGTTTGTAATAGGGGCAGGGAGCTTCAACACGATGGCTGCTGGATTCGTGAACCTCCATGGTACGGGCATAATCCAGTCGCTTCTGCTCTTCGATAACTGAAATAGAAACACGTTCTCCCGGCAGGCTGTGCCTCACGAAAACAGTTTTTCCATCTTCGAGTCTGGCAAGACCGTATCCTCCATTAACGATCTTTTTTATCCTCACCACCGGGTGTCTATTGCAGTTCATGGCTGAATCCGACTATAATGGGCTCCACTATAACAAACCGTTGTCAACCAACTGATTGCTCTGGACCCAGTTGAAATTTATCGATAGATAATACTGTATTGTTGCGCTATCAAACCCTCTTTTTTTTAATTCTGGTGGTCCTGTTTCTGCCGGATACTTCATTTTCCGAACCTTCAGTGCAGGTTTCAGTTCTGGGAGTAAGCGACAAGTTGCATGAAAATGTAATGAGTCGATTGCGAATTTATCGCTACAGCCAGGACAGCGAACTTAATGATTCTGAAATCAGGCGGCTTCATAAGCTTGCGGAAACAGATATTAAATCTGCATTGGCACCGTATGGGTTTTATTCGGTCGAGGTTGAATCATCGCTTACCCGGTCCGAGGACAGTTGGCTTGCCCAATATCAGGTAAAACCGGGACAGCCGGTGATGATTTCCAAGATCTCGGTTTCAGTTATCGGTGAAGGAGCCGGCTTAACCGACTTATTGCAACCTGCAGATATGGAATTTAAAGAAGGGCAGGTCCTCAACCAGAATCTATACGAACAGGGGAAAAAACGGCTGCTCAGGCAGGCACTATCCCGTGGTTTTCTCGATGCCTCCTATAAAACCAATGAAATTCGTATTAATCGGAAAAAATATCAGGCTGAGATCATCCTGGAACTTGATACTGGGCCCCGTTATCAGTTTGGGGAAATCACTTCTGATCAGACGATTCTTACCGATCAACTGCTTGATGGCTTTATCCATATTGAAGCTGGCGAGCCTTTCTCACCGAAACTTTTACAGGAATTGCAAAGGGACCTGTATAAAAGTGATTATTTCAGCTCCGTAATAATAGAGAAGGACACTACGCAGACAAGCGGTTTGCAGGTTCCTATTGAAATAAAGCTGGAGCCATTGAAGACCTATAATCGCTACAGCTTTGGGGTTGGTTATTCAACAGACACCCTGGCATACTTGCGTGTTGAATGGCTCAACAGATTGCTCAACACAAGAGGCCACCGGATCTTTAGCTCATTGATGCTGGGTGAGCGTGAGAGTCACGCGGTTTTTAATTATCGAATACCGGTGGTTGATCCTCGTCACAATACGCTGACCGGAAGTGTCAACTGGCAGCATGAAACCTGGGAAGATACCGTCACCACTTCCTATTCCGCAGGAATTCTTTACGACTATTCCACTCCGACGCACTATTATGGCTTCTCGCTGGAAAAGCTCAACGAAGATTACCGGGTAGGAGATACAACAGGAATCAGCCAGCTTCTGATGCCCGGATTAAAATGGTCGTGGGCGCTGGCTGACAATATTGTTACGACAGAAAATGGTTTGAGAGCTACAATCGAGTTAGTTGGAGCAGATGAGAATGTTTTTTCAGATGCGACATTTGTCAAATTGCGGGCAGCCGGAAAAGCCATTATCAGCCCATTCAAACAATGGCGGATAATCGCTCGCGGTTCCTTTGGAACGACCATAGTGGATTCGATTGATTCAATTCCTCCGTCGTTAAGATTTTATGCTGGCGGGGAAAAGAGTGTCAGGGGGTATCAATATCGTTCACTCGGTCCAAGAGACAGTAGTGACACGGTTATTGGCGGCAGGTATCTGCTCACTGGCGGAATCGAGTGCGAGAGGCAGTTTACCGAGCTTTGGCGAGGCGCAATTTTCTACGATGTGGGAAATGCAATGGATGACATCGAGGTAGATCTGGCCCACGGTGTAGGTGCTGGTATCGGTCTGGTTCTTCCGTTTGGTCAGGCTCGCCTTGATTTTGCCTACCCGCTCAACGATGAAGGTGAGGCTCAGTACGTCTATCTCAGTGTAGGCGCGGATCTGTGATGAAACGCACTATAATTGTTCTGACAACCCTGGTGGTTTTCTTCTGCATATTTCTTGGCGTCGTTGGTTTCTTCTTAATGAGTGCCACGGGGCTGCAAACCTCGTTGGCTCTGCTCTCCAGGATTTCCGATAACCGTATTGTTATTGGTGACAGTAGTGGACGAATACTTGGGGGCTGGCAGGTGGCTGACGTTTTTGTTTCAACTGATTCCGCCGATATTTCTATTGAGAAGATATCATGTAAATGGGAGCCTGGCAGGTTGTTGCAAGGTGATTTTCATATTGCTGATATTACAATAAAAAAGTTAACTATCGAGGTGGAAGACGATACTGGTGGGGTGGCTGAAACTTCCGAATCACTGAGCTTACCTCAACTCACCATCCCGGTAGCCTTTTTTATCGGACAACTTCACATAGACGATTTTGCAGTATCCAAGGATTCGAATGAGTTGTTCAAACTGGATACGTTTTCGGCTCATCTGTCTGGTTACGATGATCAGCTTCTATTTGAAGATGTAAAGCTGAGTGCTCGGAACTTCGGGGGGATGACACACGGCAGACTGACGATGTCAGGCGGGTGGCCCGTTGATCTTGCCGGTAACTGGTGGGTAAAACCAGAGATGTGCAGCAAACTTAAGGGAAATATACAGGTTTCCGGGGCGATTGCCGATCCGTTGGTGAAGCTCACCTTGGTTGAACCCGAACAGATAGAATTAAAATCTGAGATTACGGATCTTCTCGGGGAGATTTCATATAAAGTTGGATTACATGGATCTGAAGTTTCACTCGATGGAATCTGTCCGGACTGGCCGCAGGCCCTGATTGCCTTGAGCCTTGAATCCACCGGAACACAGGTGAATTATACCGGATCTCTGCAATCAACCGCAGTCATTGGGGAAATAGCTCCAATTTCCACGCAAGCAACTTTTACCGGCAATGATAAGGCACTGACAATCAATTCCGGAACTTTGGCCTATGGCGAAAACAAAACTGAAATTACCGGCCTGCTTAACTGGTATCAGGATGTGAATTGGAATGGAGTGCTCGTCGCAGACTCGTTAGACCTTTCACCATTCGCGCCGTTTCTAAAAACCCTGCTCGACGCTGAAGTTACCTTTTCCGGAGGAGTATCTGAAGACGGAGTCTACTATTCTGCAGAGATGCATGGGCTCGAACTTGAACTTTACGATGGCAATCTACATATAGACGGTGATCTGGCACTTAAAGGGGATCAGCAGCATCTCGAAGTCAGTTCATCAAAATTCATGCTTGGACAAGGCGAAGTTGGCATTGAAGGCGCCATCGGCTGGGTGGATGGACTGAGTTGGAATACGATACTATTGGCCCATTCACTCGATCCTTCGATATTTGGTCAGTTGCCAGATGGCAGCATTAATGCAAAGCTTGAGAGTACAGGCAGTTTTAGTGATGGAGCAACCTCGTTTCGGGCAATCATTCATTCCATGGACGGCGTTCTCAGCGGTTATGAGTTGAGTGGGGGAGGAGATCTCACCTATCTTGACCAGAAACTTACCCTGAGCAATCTTCATATTCTGAATGGTGAAAATCGTCTGCAGATTAAGGGCGAGATTGACGACACGTTTGATCTGAGTTTTGCCTTTAACGGAGCGGAACTTGATCGAATTTACCCGCTGATAAACGGTAATCTTGCATTATCTGGAACTGTGCACGGTCCGCGGGATAATCCGTCGGTGCAAGTTAAAGTCGATGGCAGCGAATTGTCCTTTGAAGAAAATTTTGTCAACACATTACAGGGAACAATGAGCTTTGAACCAAGAGATCGGACGCTACAGGCATCCCTGAGTCTGGCCGGGCTGAATGCTGGTGAGTTTGAGGTTGAGCGATTAGCTTTGGGGATGGACGGCGGTATGGAAGAACACCGAATAACCGGGGATCTCAATTCTCAGTGGGGCAACCTCTCCCTGACAGTGGCTGGAGGATTGTTTGACGAAAAAATGTGGCGTGGTCAACTCAGTACAATTCAGTACAAAGACGATCGGTTCGGGGCGTGGGGGCTCACTGAATCCACCAACCTGAGCATCAGCAAAGATGCCTTGCTCTTGGATCGGGCGTGTATTTCATCAGCACAAAATAATGTATGCACAACCCTTTCCTGGCAAAAAGATACGTCCTGGGAGATAGCAATAACTGATCTCAAGTTCAGACTCGCTGAGCTGAATTCCTGGAATCTGGTGACTCAGCCGATCAACGGAACTCTTGCAGGGGAAGTCTTATTGAGCGGTGAAGAAAAGGCTCTAAAATCAGCCAAGGGAACAATCAGTGTTGACGAGATACAAATAGATCTTGATGAAAATGAATTTTACCCGGAATTTAAGTGGTTTGACACCGAGTTGTCATTTCGTCTTGAAAATCAGGATCTGATTACCGAGTTTCGTTCCAGGTTTATTGATGATAGCAAAGTGGACGGGATAATCACCGTGGTTAGGGCAGGAGACAATAACAACCAATTCACAGCGTTGCCCGTTCTCGGCAAACTTGATCTCAATCTTGTGGATTTGAGCCCCTTGAGTGTGTTGACCTCAGACTTTCTTACTCTCAGGGGGCATCTGGCTGCAGATCTTGAGATTGGTGGTCACCTCGCCGAACCGACAATTGCAGGGGCAGTTACGCTGGAAGAAGGTGAAATGAGACTACCCCAATTAGGCATTGCCATTGGCGATATATCGGGAACCCTTGAGGCCACAGGGGGGAGCCTTGATCTTGACCTGAATGGTGTTTCCAAAGATGGGCAATTACACAGTACCGGCAAGTTTGAATTTGGGGCACAGCCCTGGAACGGATCATTCAACTTTGTCGGCACCCAGCTTGAGTTGCTGAAAACACGAGCCGTGCATGTTATCGCCGATCCTGATCTTAACCTGGAGATCAGCTCAAATGGCGGTCGATTGTCCGGAACCCTGGCAATTGCACAGGCACTGCTTGAGGTTGAAAAAATAGATCGGTCGGATTCAGAATCCTCTGATGTTGTCTTTGTGGATGAACCCGAAGAATCCTCTTCCTGGCCATTTGACTATACTATTGCTGTGAATTTGGGAGACGATGTTAAGGTCGTCGGTTACGGGCTTTCCGGTAATTTGGCTGGTTTTTTAGAGGTCACAAACAGTACGGACGGGCATGCGATCGGTAGGGGATTTCTCGATGTCGTCAACGGTGTCTTTAATGCCTATGGAAGTCTGCTTGAGATATCACGGGGACGTCTATCCTTTAACGGGGGCCCGGTTGGTAATCCCGGACTGGACATTAAAGCTACAAAACACGTCAATGAAAATGGCTTTGGTTCTGATGGTGTTGAGGTTGGGGTTGAGGTAACCGGAAGTGCGGCTGATTTTGAAGTGGAACTGTATTCGATTCCGAACATGCCAGAGGCCGATATCCTCTCCTATATGCTGCTTGACAGGGAGTTTGCCTCGAAGAGTAAAAACGGTACTGATTCAACAGTAAATGAATCAGGCCAAGCAGGTGGCTTGAGAAATGGAACCGCCAATCTACTTGATGGGTTCCGATCGATTGTTCCGGTTGATCAGGTTCGAATGGAAGGTGGCTTAGGGGATGAATCATCTCTGGTCGTCGGGAAGAGTCTTTCAAAAAATCTTTCGGTGAGCTATGACTACAATCTCTTTAAAAATGCCGGTTCATTCAGAGTGAAATATGAATTCGGTAAAGGTTTTTCGGTGGAGAGCAGAAACTCCATGGAGTCCACCGGGGCGGAGCTCATGTATTCATTGGAACGCTGAGTAAGTTTCTAATAAAACAAGATATTACATCCATACAGACAGAGGAAGAGATGAGTCTACAAGAAAGGATTATCGGCGAATTACAAACGTCGATGAAAAATAGAGACCGTGTCAGAACCGATGCCGTCCGGGTGGTGATCGGAGAATTTCAACGCCAACCGGCCAAGGATCTGACCGATGAACAGGTTGTCGGAATCATAAAGAAACTGGCGAAATCAGAAAAAGAATTGCTGGCCGCATCCGGTAAAGAGGACTCAGGATTTATTGAAATCCTTGAGGGATACTTGCCCCGCCAGGCCGACGAAGAGGAAATCAGACAGTGGATTGTGGAACACATAGATTTCAGTCAACTCAACAACAAGATGCAGGCAATGAAGCCGATCATGGCCAACTTCGGCAGCACTACCGATGGCAATACCGTAAAAAAGATCCTCATGGCAATTGATGGATAACTGACTGTAATCATGTTCAATAATAAGAGAAAGGAAAAGGTTCTGATTCTGGGACTGGGCGGCGTGGGCTTCTATCTTGCCAAACGACTGCAGCATGAGGAGTACTCGGTAACAGCTATTGAACCGGATCCGGAACGTTTTCATTATGGCGACGAATCCCTAGATATCAGGTTGATCAGGGGAGAGGCCATGGATATTGAATGCTGGAAGGAGGCGGATGCGGCAACCATGGTGTGTGTCATCTGTGTTACCGATAACGATGCGGTAAATATGATGGCGGCCCAAATAGCCGATAAGTTTGGGGTTCCGTATAAAATTGTCCGGGTTCGTTCCCTGCAATTCGGTCTGCCCGACTCATTTCTCAGTGCTGAAGATCTGAAAATAGATCTGCTGATTCACCCTGAAGAAATGGTGGCTCAGGAGATCGTTCGATTAATCAAACTTCGCCACGGTAACGAAGTCATTGACATCGCCGGCAAAGAGATTCAGGTACTGGCTGCCAGAATCACCGACGGTTCGAAACTTGCTAATCAGAAATTAAAAGACATTTCCCAGATATACTCGGACTTTGCTTTCAGGGTTGTAGCAATTGCCCGGGGGATAACAACGATAATTCCCGATGGCGATCTGGAAATTTTACCCCACGATCAAATCGTGGTTATGGCCCGCAGCGAACATCTCCCGCAATTGATGGAACTGACCGGAGTTCCGCAGGGTGTTCGACAGCGGGTACTCATTGTTGGTGGCGGCCTGATCGGTGGGCGGATTGCCGAACTGCTTAAAAAATCGGTGGAAGTTTCTTTGATTGAATCCCGTTCTAAAAGAGCCCATGAATTAGCGGGTTCACTTCCCCATGTCGAAGTTTTGCATGGTGATGGTTCCAATGCAGATGTTCTGAATATGGCCGGAGTAAAAGACATAGATACCTTTATTTCAACAACCGGAGAGAACGAAACCAATATCATGAGTTCACTGCTGGCCAAAAACCTGATGTCCCAGAAAAAAAATGGTGAGCTTTCCTCCAGTGATAAAACAATTGCCCTGGTAAACAAGGAAGATTATCAGGTTCTGGCAGCAACCATTGGCCTCGATATTGCCTTAAACAAAAAGATTATGGCGGCAAACGAGATCATGAAACATATCCGGCGAAGCGAACTGATTTCGGTTGCCCATCTGCACGGCTTTGATGCCGAAGTTGTTGAGTTGGTTGCCGGACCAAACGCACCTATTACCAGAAAGCCTTTGTCAAAGCTCGGCTCATCTCTTCAAGGCAAATTTTTGATCGGTGCACTTCATCGGAAAGGGGCCTGGCAAATTGCTGTGGGTGACACCCAGATCGGTGATAATGAACGGGTGATCGTGGTATGTTTGTCGATGCAGCTGAAGGAAATCAGAAATTTATTTTCCGTATGAAGTGTCGCCAGGTTACTCAATAAATCCTTTTACCAAACGTTTGAGTAGGCAAATCCAGTAGACCTTCGTGGGCGATATGGCTATTGGAGTCTAGCGTTTCCAGAAAGCAGGGAAGAAGATAACCAGAGCGGAAAACATTTCCAAGCGTCCCACCAGCATGTTCCAGGCCAGAAAATACTTGCCGAAATCAGAAATAAAACTGTAGTTCTCGGATGGTCCGACACTTCCAAAACCTGGGCCGATATTCATCAGTGAAGCTATCACAGAACTCATGGCACTCAAGTAATCCATCTGGTCCGAGAGTACCATGACACAGCCGCCGAACAGGACCAGAAAAATATTGACGATAAAATAGCATACCGCCAGGTCGATTACCGTGTCCTGAACCGGCCTGCCGTTCAATCTTACGGATAAAACTGACATCGGCTGGATATAAATTCGTTTAATTGATCCGTACAGGTACTTCCAGATTACCGCATAGTGAACAACCTTTATTCCACTGGTTGTTGAACCGGCACAGGCTCCGATGAAGCATACTGCAAAAAGAAACATCTGGGCTGCCTGGGGCCAGACTTCGTAATCTGTTGTGGTAAAGCCTGTGGTGGTGAGCAGTGAAACGGTCTGAAAAGTTCCATATCGGAGTGCCTCCCCGAACGTGTCATAGGTTTGGGTAAGCCACAAATTGATGGAAACCGCAGAACAGAAAACGAAGAGAAAACCCAGGTACCAGCGCAATTCCGTGTTCTTTTTTACCTCAGTGAAGTTTCCTTTGAGCATCTGGTAGAAAAGGACAAAGGTCATACCGCCAAGAAACATGAAACAGATGATTACCCAGTCAAAATAGGCGCTGTCATAAAACCCGATGCTCAGGTTTTTAGGAGAGTAACCGGAGGTGGAAACGGTTCCAAAGGCTGTGCAGAGGGCATCAAAGAGATCCATCCCACCCAACAGTAACAAGAGTGTCTGAGCCAGGTTCAGAGCAAGGTAGATTGCCCAGAGCCAGATCATTGCATCTTTATTTCTGGCAACGAATTTATCTCTGGTAATGATCTGGCCTGGACTTGATTCGGCCCGAAACAGGCGGACGCCACCCATGCCGTGAGGTAAGAAGATGATGGTTAGGGTCAAAAAGCCCATTCCTCCAAGCAAATGAGTCTGGCTTCGCCAGAAGAGTAGTCCGTGGGGCAAGGCCTCAATATCGGTCAGGATGGTGGCTCCGGTAGTGGTGTAGCCAGACATCATCTCAAAAAAAGCATCGCTGAACGAGGGAATAGAACCGTGAATCATAAACGGTAGCGTTGACAGTGCTGAGATGAGCAGCCAGCCGATGGTCGATATAAACAGTCCTTCCTTGATACTTAACTCATCAATTCTGCGAAAGAAATAGCGTGGAACAAGACCGATACATGTAATCACCGCACAGGAAATCACTAAGCTGGTGAGATCGTCTTCACCATAGAAAAGCGAGCAACCAATGGGGAAGATCATCGACCCCCCGGTTACCAGAAAAAGGGTACTCAGTACATTGCAGATTGCTGCAGTATTCACTGGTTTTCCTTATGGTTCATTGTCGATTGCTCGGTTTATTATGGTGAAGCAAATAAAGATCCATTTCGTCAAATCCCGCCTTAGAGTGCCTACCCGACTAATCAATTTTCGTGTCGGTGTCCAACGATTTTTGCACCGAGTACCTTCCAAACTAGTTCACCCGATGTCCTGTCAGGCCTGTCAGCATAATTGAGGGCATGGAGTAGCAGGGGGTTGGTTCGATCATCCGGGGTGGCGTTGGGTTCCCTGAGTACCTGTTTAATGGCAGATCGTCAGCTACTTTTTCACCCTTACGTGGCAGACGCCACTCAGTGTTTTCTGCTCAAAGGGGAAATATTTTCCTTTGAAACGCAGGGCCACATTTACCAATGCGATGAGAACGGGAACCTCGACAAGTGGTCCGATAACTGCGGCAAACGCCACCCCGGAGTTAATGCCGAATACGGCGATGGCGACCGCTATTGCCAATTCAAAATTGTTTGATGCTGCGGTAAAGCTTAAGGTTACCGTCTGCTCATATGTTGCCCCGACTTTCATGGATAGAAAAAAGGAAACCATGAACATCACGAGAAAGTAGATAGTCAGCGGTATGGCAATCCGCAGAACGTCAAACGGGAGTTGAACGATATACTCGCCTTTAAGTGAGAACATGACAAGAATTGTAAAAAGAAGAAATACAAGCGTCAGCGGGCTTATTTTTGGTATAAAGACCTCCTCGTACCAGGTTTTGCCTTTTACTTTGATGCCAATAAATCTCGAGGCCATGCCGCCGAAAAATGGAATTCCAAGATAAATGAAAACTGATTTGGCGATATCACCAATCGAGACATTGACGATGGCGCCTGACAATCCGAATAAGCCGGGTAGCAGGGTGATGAAAATCCAGGCATAGAAGGAGAAGAACAGCACCTGAAAAATCGAATTGAAGGCAACAAGTCCTGCACAGTATTCGTTGTCTCCATCGGCCAGCTCGTTCCAGACGATTACCATGGCGATACAACGGGCCAGTCCGATGAGAATCAATCCGACCATATACTCGTGATGTCCTGAAAGAAAAGCTATAGCCAGGAAAAACATCAGCACAGGGCCGATCACCCAGTTCTGTAGGAGGGAGAGTAGGAGAACTCTTTTGTTTCTGAAAACCTGGCCAAGTTCTTCGTATTTTACCTTGGCAAGGGGAGGATACATCATCATAATCAAACCGATCGCAATGGGAATATTGGTTGTACCGATCTGGAAAGTATTAATGACACTTTGTACCTGCGGGTAAAGATATCCGATCATAACACCTGTGAACATCGCCAGAAAAATCCAAAGCGTCAGGAAACGGTCAAGAAATCCGAGTTTTTTGCGTTCTGTTGTCATCGTGAGTTTTCCCCATGTAAAGTCGTCTTAATTACCGTAGCTGTAGTTTAATTCGGTATGGGCGGATATAGCAATGTGAAAAGATGCTTGCCCAATGTATACCGAGCTTCGATTAGGAATTCTATCTCTGATTACCGAGACACCACACATAACTATCAGGTTACATATTGCTTAAGGTTGGCGAAAGCGTTAGAGTAGCGTCAATTCTGCACCGTCTTAGCGGTTATGCCGACGGACTAAACAAATGGTTTATTTGGAGGGCGTTGTGGCGGAGAAACAACTCAGAATACTTGTTGGTTATAATCTTTATTTTACTTCCGACGAAGTTATCAAGGTAGCAATTAATCACGTTAAGGCATTCGGCGCTAAATTGTATGTCGTCAGTTCGATTGTCGGCCATTCTCTCGATAAAGACGGCAATGTGGCCAATGTCAAAGCCAAAGCCCGTCTTGACAAACTTAGAGAAAGGCTCAAGCAGGAAAATATCCCCAACGAAGTGCACCTGATTGTCAGGCAGAGTGATCCGGGTGTTGATCTTGTCCGTTTTGCTGTCGAAAATGAGATTGATGAGATGGTGATTGGCTTCAAGGTTCGCTCCACCATCGGCGAAATCATTTTTGGCTCCAACTACCGAACCATGATTGCCCAGGCACCGTGTCCCATTGTTACCGTACATGTGCCTGGTGAACCCATTGAAGAATAGCAGGCGATGAGTTCTGAGGATGACAGCCACCGCCGGGCTGACTCTGAAAAGGGGCGTGGTACGCCGCGCCAAGGTACGATTTCCCTGATCATAGCTATTTTTGCCTACATCGGACTGATCGTTTCTGATCCGGCTACGAGCCCGTTTTATGCTATTGAGAGTGCCTTGGGAACGGTTGGCTATTCGCTCATAGTACCTACCATGCT
Organism: Desulfofustis sp.; assembly: GCA_030145365.1. Classification (GTDB taxonomy): domain Bacteria; phylum Desulfobacterota; class Desulfobulbia; order Desulfobulbales; family Desulfocapsaceae; genus JABDQA01. The sequence goes on from JAQYVS010000317.1 coordinate 25,250, forward strand.
GTTTGTTATTGCAGTGGCCGCATCTGTTTCTTTGGGTTATGTGGCCATCGGAATCAGATTCAATAGAGGTGAGGGCGGGCCGGGCCTGATTTACGAGATGCTGGGAGTCAACCCGGCAATGCTGGCAGCTGCGAGCCTGATCCAGGATTTTGTTCTTACCGACGCAATCACCATGGCGGCAACGGTAGCTGCCCTGGTATCGCATGGCATCAGTTTCGGTATGGATTTTGGTGCCTTCACGGCTTTGGCCGACCGTCTCGGTCTGGCTCTTATTGTCGGGTTGGCGGTGGCGGTTGTCATGCGACTTGGCGACAAGGGGCGCTATATCTTCGCCTTTATGACATTCGGATTCATGGGGCTTATCCTTTATACGGTGTTCCTGCCGATTCTGCCTAATGCAAAAGAGCTGATGCCCGTCGCCCATGATATCTTTATTCCCGATAATTCGTCCTTGACTGGAATATCAATGATTATCGTCCTGCTGTTTGGAGCCGTTCGAGGTTTTGCATTGCTTACTGGCTTTGAAGCCAGTGTTGCAGGGTTGTCCCATGAAGAGGATAAACCTCGATGGGCACGAATAGCTATGGGTGTGGGAACCGTGGTCGCAGTACTTACTTTTACAAGTATTGTTACCTACGATATAGCTGCAACAACGAAGATACTCGAACTTGAACCGAGTCATAAAAACACCCTGTTTAACCTTTGGACCCGCTCAAAAATATTGCCCGGAAGTTCGATAGAGATATTTTTAACCCTGTTTTCCGTTGGGATTCTGCTGTCAGGTGCTGCCAGCGGGGCTGTAGCCGGAAGCGGTATGTTGAGGACTCTGGTACGTTCCAGGGCCCTGCCACAGTATCTGAGTAACCCTGTTGGTCATGATTATCGCTCCATTTTCATCGTACACGGTTCAGCCATTCTGCTGACCCTGGGATTTGGGGCTAACGAACTGAAAATTGTGGCTTTTTATGCAATTTCGGTCTTGGTTGGCTTTTTATTGAGTCTCACAGCGGCAGTCAAATTCGCCTTTTATACCAGGACCTACTATCTGATGCTTGCCATACCCGGCTTAGTGATGGTGGCTTTTGCCCTGGTGGTTAATATGGGCCGTTATGAAGGCTGGGTGATTGTCGGAGTAGGTATTGTAATGGCTTACTGTCTGCGTAAGAAATGGTTTGCCGGCGGCCGTCAGCCGATTAATTTCAGCCACTAATGTCCGGGACTAAACTGATAAAGAACATCATCAAATAATACGACAACGTTTCAGTTGTGACTGGTTTCTCGTGATATCAGTCAATCACTTTTTTCTTCAGTATCGTTTTCTGATTCGTGTGAAGCGATACCCACAGCGGGCAGGTAGTCTTTGAAGGCCTCGCCATAAATTCCCCAGATCGAAATAAACAGGGCTGCGATGATGGGGCCTATGATGATACCGAGAATACCAAACATAGAGATACCGCCAAGCGTACCAAAAAGAACAAAAAGGTCGTGCATCGCTGTGTCTTTTCCAACCAGTCGAGGCCTTACCAGGTTATCAAGATTGCCGGCGATAAGGCCACAGACAATTACTAAAATAATCACTCCACCAAAGTTACCGGTCATCACCAGGATTATCGCTGCGGGTGCCCAGACAATGGCAGTGCCAAAAGCTGGAATCACCGAGGCAAACGCCATGATTGTCCCCCAGAAGACGGGGCCCTGGATACCGGTGAAGAAAAATGCCAGACCACAGATCGAACCCTGCATGATCCCGATAATCATGGTCCCTTTGATTGTTGCCCGGGTGACCGAAGTGAAATGTTTCAGCAGAAGCTGCTCGTCATCATCTTTTAGCGGGAGGAAATAGAGAATTTTGTTAAGCAGAACATCGCCCATGGTAAAAAAATAGAACATCACATAGAGCATAATGATTGATCCAAATACAGCATGGACGGTGACCATGGTAACAGAGGACAGGGAATTGACGAGAAAGGTGGAGATAGTGGCAACGATTTGTCCAGCCTTCTCGATAAAAATATCGCGGTAGGGCAGTAATTCTTCGTAAAATGGTAGATTAACCAGGTACTTGGTGTATTCTGACGGCTCATTGATTACCGTCTGGACAAAAGGTGTGACAGACTGAGAGACGGCGACCGCCTGGGCAGCCACAATGCCCACCAGG
>JAQYVS010000186.1 GCA_030145365.1 Desulfofustis sp.
AACTGAAAAACAATTCTTCTATAACCTTAAAAGTTTAGAACCATGAAGTTGGTACATTTTTTATTGACAATTTTAACGATATCCATCTGTTTTGCACCAGTATCTTTTGCAGATGAGGGAGGTGGGTTCGGTAAATTTTTGATATAGGCAAGCAACCGATTAACGCTCAAGTCGGTGCATTTTACAATATTGAAAATCCTCAATCTGGTACTGATTGACAATTGCGGCTGCAGTTACAATTTCTCTTTTCCAAGTGACAGCAACAGGGAATCAAGTGATGCAGGGACTGAATAGAGGATATTAGTAGTTGAAAACAATAAGAACGAAGACGAGAAAAATAGTTGGAAATATCCAGCGGCAGTAGCGATCCATCTTCAATGCCAGGTTTTCCCTATTAATAGTAACCAGGTGATTTGTCGTAATAGATTCAATAAGCGCCAGAAATACAAGAATAGTTGATCCGGTAACAAATCGATCCAGAATAGTGAAATAGCTCAATCGGGGCAGCATGTTGCCCATCGCAAATTGAAAAGCAATCAATGTCAGCATAGAGGTTGCAGACATACTGATTTGAGGCCCAACCTGGGAAGGATTGATCCAGAATACTGTCCAGGACATAAATACGATCAACATCAGAGGTAAAATCACCTTCCATATATAATATCCGGAACGACGCTCTACCGGTATATGAAATTCATAGGCAGAATGATTGCGATTGAGAATTTCAAAGTGTTTAGTGATTATCTCTGCCTTTACGTCAGAAACGGACCAGTCCGAGATATTGAACACAGTTGGATTTCTTCCGGTGACAGATTCATCAATAGTGATGACGATAACCTCCTGAGCATATTCCTCGCTAAGGAGCATAACCACAATATCTTGCGTGTCGAAAGGAAAACGGTGGCCGTCATAGGCAAAAACAAGTGCCCCCCCATATCGCTGAGCCTGTCGCAGTCGACCATTAGCAAGAACCTCAACGGTTTTTGGAAGACGGGCAAATAGGCGTCCGGAGTTGACAACATCGATCTGGGGTGTCCAAATCTCATCCGGACTGTATTTGCATCCCGCAAACGCAGCCATCCGTTGGTCCGTCCATTCCTGGGTTACCATGAAATCGACTGTAATCGTTTCACTGACATCTTCAATTCCAGTGACATCGATGAGTCTTAAGCCGACAAGTACTTCTATTGGTTGCCCTTCTTGACTGGGCCGTATATCTGCCTTAATCTCCGCCAGATTACATTCAACAGCAGGAATACTTGGGGCAAACATTACAACGGAAGAAAAGAGTATCAGAAAGATTCTGCAGAAGAGTCGACAGAGGTTCGACATAGATGTATTTTCCCTATGGATTTTGATTCGTCAATAATCCTAACAGAGAGAGCTGTTCTTTGGCAAGCCTCAGTTTGGCATTGGAGCACACAGTCTGATCTTATTCCTGACAAGGTGATTTTCGATAGAATTACCAATTGTTAAACTTGCCAATGGATGTTTCAACATATGGTAAGAAGCATGATTCCTTGGGTTATCAGGAAACATCTCAAATGTACTCATCTCTCATTATAGTTAGGGCTTCTGGTGCCAATCTCATATTTCTGAAGAGTGGATTGTTTGGTCCTGTCAGAATGGTAGATGAACAGGAATGTAAATTACTGACAAAGATATGAATGGTCGAATGGAAAAAATAAAGATTTGAAGATCACGTAATTTTTCCGCAGCATCTTTTATATTTTTTGCCACTGCCGCAGGGACAGGGATCGTTTCGTCCGGCAGCTACATGCTCTTTTTTCCTGTCTTCCATCATTATAATCGGCATTATTTCCGAAGCCAAACGCCTCGAACGTACCAATTGTGCCATTATATTCAAATGCGGATTCATGTGTGAGAAAATACGTTTGTATGCCTGGCACAGATAGCTTACCCCAGACTCACCACCAGGTGTTAGCCCGAACCGATGCTTAGGACAGTCCCCATTACATGCAAACCGCGCCTCGCATTGACGGCAATAATCTGGCAATCTTTTCCGCTTATCACTGCCGAAGGTACGCTGCCTGTCCGAATCCATGAGCTCATGGAGAGGTTTGTTCAGAATATTGCCCAATTTATACTGAGGATACACATAATGATCGCATGAATACAAATCGCCATTGTGTTCCAAAGCTGCGGCTTTGCCACACTCCGGTGCAAACTGACAAAGCCCAGAGCCAGCATCCAGCCAATTACCTAACGCAACATCAAAAAATTGAACAAACACCGTACCTACATCATGCCGCACCCATTCGTCAAAGATATGAATGTAAAATTCTCCAAAGTCTTTTGGGTTAACACTCCAGGGTGTTACTTGTGACGGATTATTCAAATTACTAGCTGAAGAGGGGGCTGTGAATTTCAAACCAAGATTTTTTGCTGCTTGGTCAGGTTTTCGTTCGACAACAGGGATGAACTGCATATGCCCTTCACCCACTTCTTTAAGAAAACTATATGTTTCTAGAGGGTACAGAGAATTTTTATCGTTTATTACTGTAATTGTATTGAACCGGGTGTCGTGTTTTTTCAAATACGATACCCCTTGCATGACCGCATCAAAACTCGGCTTTCCGTTCTTATCTTTCCGGTAATGGTCATGAAGTTCCCTTGGCCCATCTATACTCAACCCCACCAGAAAGTCATTGTCGC
>JAQYVS010000236.1 GCA_030145365.1 Desulfofustis sp.
CTAGCCAACTCCATCAAGTGAAATGCAGGTAACAACCAACTGATAATCGCTTTCCGATTATACGATGTCAAAGCGATCAAGGTTCATCACCTTGTTCCAAGCAGCTACAAAGTCTTTGACAAACTTTTCCTGAGCGTCAGCAGCTGCATAAACTTCCGCCAGCGCACGGAGTTCGGAGTTTGAACCGAAAATCAGATCGACACGTGTGCCGGTCCACTTAGCCTCCCCAGTCTTGCGATCACTGCCCTCAAAAACGTCTGCATCAGCAGTGGTCGACTTCCAGGCTGTGCCCATATTGAGCAAATTCACGAAGAATTCATTGGAGAGCGTCTCCAGACGATCGGTGAAGACTCCATGTCGGGACTGTCCGAAGTTGGTGTTCAAGGCACGCATGCCACCGACCAGAACCGTCATCTCCGGAGGAGTCAGGGTCAGCAATTGCGCCCGATCGATCAGCATCTCCTCAGCCGAGACGGTATATTTAGCCTTCTGGTAGTTACGGAATCCGTCTGCCTCAGGCTCAAGAACGGAGAAAGAGACAACATCGGTCTGCTCCTGGGAGGCGTCCATGCGTCCCGGTGTGAAAGGAACTTTCACCTCGTGACCACCGTTCTTCGCCGCTTGCTCAACGCCTGCGCAGCCCGCCAGGACAATCAAGTCAGCCAGTGAGACTTTTTTGCCGAGCTCGCTTTGAATACCTTCCAGCGTCTTCAGAACTTTCGCCAGTTGATCCGGCTGGTTGACCTGCCAGTCTTTCTGGGGATCAAGACGTATGCGTGCGCCGTTTGCCCCGCCGCGCATATCGGAACCACGGAAGGTGGACGCCGAGGCCCAGGCGGTTGACACCAGTTCTGAGATAGAAAGACCAGAGGCGAGGATCTTCCCTTTGAGAGCGGCGATATCCTCGTCATCGATCAGTTCGTGATCCACTTCTGGAATCGGGTCCTGCCAGATCAAGACTTCAGCAGAGACTTCCGGGCCGAGGTAGCGGGCGATCGGGCCCATGTCCCGGTGGGTCAGTTTGAACCAAGCCCGGGCAAAGGCGTCGGCAAACTCCTCGGGATTTTCCAGATAGCGCCGAGCGATCGGCTCATAGATTGGGTCGAAGCGAAGGGAGAGGTCCGCTGTGGTCATCATCGGCCGGTGCTTCTTTGACGGATCGTGGGCGTCAACAACCATGTCCTCATCGTCCACCTCTTTGGCCAGCCACTGATTTGCGCCAGCCGGACTCTTGACCAGTTCCCATTCGTATTTGAACAATACCTTCAGATAGCCCATATCCCATGTGGTCGGATTCGGTTTCCAGGCTCCCTCAATGCCGCTGCTAATGGTATCACCCGCATTGCCGCTCTCGTAGTTGCTCTTCCAGCCGAGTCCCTGTTCCTCGATGGGGGCGGATTCGGGTTCCGGCCCTACATGCGCCGTATCACCGGCACCATGACATTTGCCAAAAGTGTGCCCGCCTGCAACGAGCGCGACGGTCTCCTCGTCGTTCATGGCCATTCGTCCGAACGTCTCCCGCACGTCCCGACCGGAGGCCACCGGGTCCGGGTTGCCGTCCGGGCCTTCCGGGTTGACGTAGATCAGACCCATCTGAACCGCAGCCAGGGGGTTTTCCAGATCCCGGTCGCCACTGTAACGACTTTTGGGCTTGTCGCTCGTCGCCAGCCATTCCTCTTCGGCACCCCAATAGGTGTCTTTTTCCGGTTCCCAGATATCCTCGCGTCCACCGCCGAAGCCGAAGGTCTTGAATCCCATTGATTCTAGAGCCACATTGCCGGCAAGAATCAGCAGATCTGCCCAGGATAATTTTCGTCCATATTTCTGCTTGATCGGCCACAGCAGCCTGCGAGCTTTATCGAGGTTTACATTGTCGGGCCAGCTATTGAGGGGTGCAAAGCGCTGGTTACCGCTCCCTCCACCGCCTCGACCGTCGGCGGTACGGTAGGTACCCGCACTGTGCCAGGCCATCCGGATAAAGAGTCCACCATAGTGGCCGTAATCAGCCGGCCACCAGTCCTGCGAATCGGTCATCAGAGCAGTTAGATCCTTCTTCACTGCAGCAAGTTCGAGGCTCTTGAATTCTTCATTGTAGTTGAAATCCTTGCCCATGGGATTGGACTTGGGTGAATGTTGGCGCAGAATATCCAGGTTCAGTTGGTCGGGCCACCAGTCCCGGTTCGAAGTCCCGCCTCCCTGATGTTCTGCTGTTCTGCCCGTTACCGGGCATTTGCTTTCGATACTCATGGGATTACCTCTTATCGTTGTCTCAATTTAAATATGGCACCAATATCGTTGGCCAAGGAGCCATGACAATTCATTCGGCCTTTACAAAATGAACTTTACCCTCCTTTCTTTAAGCATTCCCGACATACACCTCTTACTTCAACGTGAGTTGCGTCAATTTCACCGAGTGAGTCTACCGAATCGGGCAGTCTGATGTTATTAAGTTCGGTGCTGTAGAAGTCGCGAGTGAATCCGCATTGCCCACAGACAAAATGATGGTGACTGTTCAGGTTTGCATCGAATCGGGTCGGTTCACGGCTCGTTCCAAGTGTCACTACGAGTCCAAGATCATTCAACAACCAGAGTGTTCGGTAAACAGTATCGAGAGAGATTGTCGGCATACGGTCCCTGACGCGCTGGAAAATCTGATCGGCATCTGGATGATCCCCGGTTTGGGCAATTTCACTGAAAATCTCCATGCGTTGATGCGTTAATTTAATTCCTTTGTTACGGCAAACCGTCTCGAAGTGCTTCATCCGTAGTTCAACTTCCTGCTTCTTAATTTTCATGACAGTCCGTTATTTAGGAATGGATTCTTATTTAATAATTAATCACCATCAAGCGGCAGTCAACCCGTATTTCATTGTTTAATTAAACAGACATTTGCAGATGTAATATATAGATATAACAATTAATATAACTAGATAGAATTTTTCTGAATGAGAACAGATAATCATAACTTATGGTTATTACTAGACTTGATCAAACCCAATAGAATTGATAGGATCTGGTGATTTTTATATTAATAAAAATGAATGATCCGGGGCTGGATCTCAATCATTCCATGGTTTTCACTGACGTTATCTGCTGTGAAATTATAGATAGATAGGTCTTGAAATTATGATGGTGTATCAAAACTTTTGGACAACCTGAGTTGAGGCGGATTAAAAGTATTTTTTGATTCCCCATTTTAAGAGATTATTGTGGCAGTTGAGCCTTGCAAGAGGAAACTTCTTATCAGCTTGATTTGTAACTGTGAGCTAGTAATCAGGAATCATCTTCAATAAGGAAATAAGCTGAAAATTAATAGCTTCGATGAGTCAAGCATCAATGATAATGTTTTGCCGTACTGTCCAAACACAGCATTTTCGAACGTGACCTTCCTCCTATGGGATTGGTCTTTTTACTTAATATGAAACTGGACTGATTTTCACAAATGAATGCTCTCTGCTTTAAGATTTTGTCCCATAAAGAGAGCGGCCTTATTTTCAAAAATTTCTGTTGATTCGGTAGTTTGAAATACAATCTTACCGTTCTTGGATATCCGTTTTTCAATTTGGGTATGCTTTTTAAGATAATCTACCAGTTTCTCAGCTACGATTTGGCCCTGCTCTAAAATCGCTATATTCTCTGGGGTATATTTTTTAATCACTTTAAGCAATAACGGATAGTGAGTACAGCCTAGAACCAAAGTATCCAGGTTCTTATCTTTCTTAAGAATATTTTGAATGTTCTGTTTTATAAAGAACTCTGCCCCTTTTGAGTATATTTCGTTATTCTCTACGATTGGCACCCACATGGGACACGCTTCCTGGACTGTGGAGATAACTCTCTTCTTAGACCAATTTCTGAGTTCCATAGGGTAAGATTCTGAAACAACGGTTCCAACGGTTCCTAAAACCCCGACATGCCCATTTTTTGTTATTTCCGCAACCTTTTCCACGCTCGGCCGAATAACTCCGAGAACTCGCCGGTCCTTAGAGATCGTGGGTAAATCCAGCTGCTGTATGTTTTTGAGAGCTTTTGCAGATGCTGTGTTACAGGCGATAATTATGAGTGGGCAATTTTGGTTAAAAAGGTATTTGACTGCTTGTAATGAATAGTCGTAAACAACATTAAATGATCGAGTTCCATAAGGAGTTCTGGCATTATCGCCTAAATATAAGAAGTCGTATTCAGGCATGACATTAACCAATTCTTTTAAAACAGTTAATCCACCATAACCCGAGTCAAAAACACCTATTGGAGCATTCATAGTAAAT
>JAQYVS010000277.1 GCA_030145365.1 Desulfofustis sp.
CCGGCCAATCTCGCCCGCAACATGACCTATATCTATCCATTTCAGGATAACCCGGATTTCAACCTGACCACGGCCATGGCAGATGAGGCCATTGGCTACATGAAGAAAATTGACGCCCTCAACCCGGAGCAGCCGTTCTTCGTCTACTATGCGCCCGGCGGCGTACACGCACCCCACCACCCGACACCGGAGTGGATCGAGAAGATCAGTAAGATGCATCTGTTCGACGAAGGCTGGAACAAGCTGCGAGAGACTATTTTTGCCGAGCAGAAGAAACTCGGTGTGATCCCGCAGGACGCGAAGATGACCCCGTGGCCCAAGGATCTGCTCAAGGAATGGGATCAACTTTCGACTGACGAAAAGAAGATGTTCATCCGTCAGGTAGATGTTTTTGCCGCCTACGTGGCCTATACCGACCACGAGATCGGCCGCGTTATCCAGGCTGTCGAAGACATGGGCAAGCTCGACAATACGCTGATCATTTATATCAATGGCGACAACGGTACCAGCGCCGAAGGGGGTATGAATGGTACTCCTAACGAGGTTGCCGCAGTCCAGGGCGTCCAGCTGCCGGTGGAGGCACAACTGAAATATTATGACGCCTGGGGTACAGACCTGACCTATCCGCATATGTCGGTGGGCTGGACCTGGGCCTTCGGCACACCATTCTCCTGGACCAAGATGGTGGCCTCGCACTTTGGCGGCACCAGGCAGGGTATGGCAATATCCTGGCCTGACGGGATTAAGGACAAGGGCGGCATCCGCAACCAGTTCCACCACGTCATCGACATTGTGCCGACCATCCTTGAATCAGCGCAGCTCAAACAGCCTGAGATAGTGGACGGTATTCCGCAAAAACCGATCGAAGGTGTCAGCATGCTCTACACATTCGACAAGAAGAACGCAGACGCCGCCTCGACTCACAAGACCCAGTACTTTGAGATGCTTGGTGATCACGCGATCTATCACGAAGGCTGGATCGCCAGCAGCAAGGTCATGCGCGCGCCGTGGGACAACAGTGGTAAGGGCCACCATGATCCGGCCAGCTGGCCGTGGGAGCTGTACGACCTGAGCAAGGACTGGACGCAGTACGAAGATGTGGCGGCAAAGTACCCCGAGAAAGTGAAGGAGATGGACGCATTGTTCTGGAAAGAGGCAGAGAAGAACCAGGTCCTGCCCCTGAATGCAACCACCTTTACCCGTCTGGTTGAACCACGGCCCAGCCTCGCGGCTGGCCGCTCTGTGTTCACCTACTCCGGTGTTAATGTCGGAACACCCAACGGTGACGCGCCGAGCATCATCGCCAGTTCTTACAACTTCAAGGCAGAGATTGATGTTCCAAAGGAAGGTGCTGAGGGTATGATCGTTACCCAGGGTGGCCGCTTCGCAGGCTACGGCTTCTATGTGCTTAAAGGCAAGCCGGTGTTCACCTGGAACCTGGTCGATCTCAAACGCATCAAGTGGGAAGGTTCGGAGACACTCACACCAGGAAGGCATACGCTTGAGTTTGATTTCAAGTATGACGGTTTGGGCGCTGCCACGCTCGAGTTCGGCAGCCCCAGCGGCCTGGGCCAAAGCGGTACGGGCGTACTCAAGGTTGACGGCGAAGTTGTAGCGACGAAGAAGATGAAGAGAACAATTCCAATGACCCTGCAATGGGACGAGAATTTTGACGTGGGTGCCGATACCGGTACACCAGTGGATGACAGGGATTATCATGTACCGTTCAAGTTTAACGGCAAGCTCAATAATCTGACTCTTACCATCGACCGGCCGAAGCTCTCTCAGGAAGACATCAAGAAGCTTGAGGAGGCTATACACAATAACCCGGCGAGCGCGTAAGGCTCGAATTCCAGGCGGGGCCCCGTGCCCCCCTCCCTGGAAAATCGACGGGAAATTGGCTGTTAGTAATACTTGGAAGGCTGTTCGAGAATGGATGACCTACTGCATGAAAGAGGATGCCGAGCACTCCTCATGAAAACACCGATCAATGATACGTTATGATACTGGCTAATTACCTGACAATCTTTGCAAACCAAGGGTGAACGATGCGCTTCTATAAATATTGTGGTTTTTTACTGCTGATACTTTTATTCATTCACGTGAATCAAGTCAGTGCCGAGCTGCACCAAAATCATTTCGCTTCTATCATGATAGGAAAGAAAAAAATTGGCCAAGTTCATTTTATGACAAAGCATGATGACTACGGCATCTTACAAGAGCTTACAACACGTTCATCTTTTTCTATCCTGGGAATAGTGCTCTATCACCATACCATGCATGTACACGAAGTCTGGAAAGACGGAGAACTGCAACGTTTATGGGGCAGTACCAATGATCATGGCAAACATTACGAGATTGACCTTCAGCGTAATTCCGATAATTACTCCGGCACATTGAATAGTAGCTTGGTTACATTACCTCACAACGCCTTTCCCGCTGCCGTTTGGCATTACGCCATTACCCAGCATCCACTTCTTTTCAGTATCCCCGAATTGGAACTGGTAAATATCAAAGTCATTAAAAGTGCAGACAAGGTCAAAATTGGAGAAAAGCTGGTATCAGCCGAGAAATTTGTATTTACCGGGGACTGGGAATTCACATTATGGTTTGACCACCAGAAGCAGTTTCTGAAATGGGCGTATAAGGTAAAGGGTAAGAAAGTCGATGTTGTTCTTGACCCTTAAGCCCAATTACACTCGACGTGCGCAATGCGACGCCACCGCCGCGCTTTGAGGCGGAAAAGATAAAAGAAGATAAACTCCGGCATACAACCACACAAAATGGCAATGTCGGATTAAAAAGCATGTACTCAGCAGTTAGGATGGGGTGTTATACCCTTTCCTTCCAAATTTTTTTCAAGTGAAAGCATGTCGATTAACATCAATGGAGGGAAAGATGAACAAATCCGAATCAATTAATAAACAGTCCTGGATGGGGGCGATTTTTGTCCTGCTGCTTTTCTGCAACTCCAATACTGCTGCTGCACAGGATGCAGATACCTGGCAGCACGAGTTGACTATCTATGGATGGTACGCCGGCATAGACGGCACCATGCAATTTCCTGGCCCGGCAGGGGTTGGATCAGACTTCACTGTTGATGCCTCAGATATTCTTGACAACCTGAGCATGATTTTTATGGGCGGGTGGCAGTCTAAACGAAACAAATGGTCGATTATTGCCGATGTTGTCTATATGGATGTCGGTGACAGTGGCAATAAGCCTGTGACAGTATCAGGTGAGCCAGCCATCGCTTCGCTTGATATGGATATTAGCTCGTGGATCCTGAACGGCGCAGTCGGCTATGATGTGGTGCAGACTGACGGTGCAACTTTGGCCATCGTTGGAGGTGCGCGCTATATGGCAGTTGATGTCGATGTTCAAGCGGGATTCGGTGGGTCCGGAGTAGAGATATCTGACTCTGAAGGTCTCCTGGACGGTGTAATTGGAGTGAGCGGGGTCTTCAACTTTAACGAGAACTGGTATCTGCCCTACCATGCCGACATCGGTGCCGGCAGTTCTGATCTGACCTACCAGCTGTATGCCGCCATCGGTTATCGGTTCAGCTGGGGCGATATCAGACTGGGCTACCGCTATCTGGGATATGAACTGGATGGTGACTTTATTATGCAGGACATGGATTTAAGCGGTCCTTTGCTTGGGGTTGGCTTCAGGTTTTAATTTGATCAATCCCGGTTAATGACTTCCATAACAGCGAAGCGGTGTCATCATTGTCAAATTCATTTCATGGGTGTTGGGTAAGGTTCCTCCCGGGGTAGTGAAAATGGCCTATTCTGCACACTCTGACGGAATTATTACCAAGAAAGCAAAAAATAAACTCTTTGTGAAGACCAATAGAACCAAGTAAGAAAATGTTCAAACATTATGGAGTTGCCCTCATTGTTACGCTCGTCAGCATGGCCGGCACGGCTCCCGCCTTTGCTGCGAGTGAAAATAAGCCGCCGCCCCCTGTCGGCAGCTATATTTATTGGGATGACGGCATCAGCCTGACCGGGCCTGAAAGTCATGTTGACCTCCACGTCGGCGGCAAGATGAATTACGATCTGGGCAACATCAATGCGGATGTGGAACTGCAAGCCGCTTTTCCTGATTTTGATGGTTTCCATAGCGATTTTCGTCATCTCAGTGTTTCACTTCTGGGACATGCCTGGAATATGCTTGAGTTTAAGGTGGAGGTTGATTTTGCCAACGTGCGGGATGTCAAGGATGAATGGATTCGCTTCACCAAAGGCTCTATCCTTCCCCACTTCACCTTTGGCCATATGAAGGAACCGTTTTCCCTGGATATGCTTACGAGCAGTACGTACCTGCCCTTCATGGAGTTTGCACTTCCTACCCGTGCCTTTAGCCCTTTCAGGAATTTCGGTGTTACTGCAAACGGTACATGGAATGAAGAAAAGATGACTTGGGCGGCCGGTTTGTTTCACGATACTGATTCGTACAGCGATGCAGGTGATGCCG
>JAQYVS010000307.1 GCA_030145365.1 Desulfofustis sp.
GATTCCTTGTGTAAAATCCTTGGATATTCCAAGGATGAGTGTATCGGAATCAATATTCGTAATTCAGTGGATGAAGAGAATACCAAAAAAGTTTTTGATACTTTTAATACCGTCCACCAGACGGGGAAACCTTCAGAAGCACTAGATTGGACGCTTATCAGACAAGATGGCTTCGAGCGTTATGTTGAAGCTTCGGTATCGTTAATTAAAGATACACAAGATAAGCACATAGGATTTAGAGGTATTTTAAGAGATGTTACCAAACGCAAACAGGCAGAGGATCTGAAACAGGCCAAATTGGCTGCAGAAGGCGCCAGCAAAGCCAAGAGCGAGTTTTTAGCCAACATGAGCCACGAAATACGCACGCCTTTAAACTCGATAATAGGCCTGGTTGAATTGATGCGGAAATCAGACTTGAGCCCTGAGCATCAAGAAGACTTGGGTGTGGTCATATCTGCCTCTTACGCTCTTCTTTCTGTAATCAACGATATTCTGGATTTCTCCAAAATAGAAGCCGGCAAGCTGGAATTAGAGGAAACACCCTTTGACTTGAGAGATTTTTTGGGAGAAACGTTGCGGATAATGGCTATCTCGGCACACGAGAAAGGACTTGAACTGGCCTACCGGGTTTCCCCCGCGATTGTGTTTGATCGTCTTATCGGTGATCCTGCCCGCTTTCGCCAGGTATTGCTCAACCTGGTGGGTAATGCGATCAAATTTACGGACAAAGGCGAAGTCGTAGTTTCTGTTAATCAAGACCAGCAGCAAGGGGATAAGGTTGATCTTCTTTTTGCGGTCAGTGACACCGGGATAGGAATTCCGAAAGAGCGGCAGGAAACTATATTCAGCGCCTTTCAGCAGGTCGACGGCAGTATTTCGCGGCGGTTTGGCGGAACCGGCCTCGGATTGACCGTTTCTGCCCAATTGGTTGGCCTTATGGGTGGGCGTATCTGGTTGGAAAGTGAGCCTGGCCATGGCAGTTCTTTTCAATTTACGATTCCTTTCTTGATTAAACCAAGCGATGAAGACGCGGCTGGTTTGTTGCCTACGATTGACATTGAAGGTGTGAGAGTACTGGTTGTGGACGACAACGCTACCAGTCGAGAGATCATCCAGGAAATGCTGGCAAGTTGGGGGTTGTTTTCAAAGGGCGCATCAGGAATAGATGAGGCTCAAAAGGTTCTGGGGCAAATTGAACAGGCGAGAGTGCCTTTTGATCTGATTCTAATTGACTCGAGCATGCCTGAATCGGGTGGTTTTACCCTGGCTCGCTGGATAGAAAACCAAGCCAATATACACGGCAAAATTATTATGATGCTAACCGCCGCGGACCAGCAAAGCCAAGTTGACCTTCAGGACCTAGGGGCCAAAGCCAGTGTCGCTAAACCTATACGACATTCCGACTTGCTGGATGCAATTATGATTGCCCTCGGCATTGCAATCATTGAACCCGAGGGTCCCATAAAGCAGCCGGAACAATTTGTCAGTACTAAGGAGGGCACTCTGCGGATTCTTGTGGCCGAAGACACACCGTTTAATCAAAAATTCATTTTGCGCTTGCTTGACAGCTGGGGTTATGAGGGGGTGATTGCTGAAAACGGCCGAAAGGCCCTGGAGGCATTTTCTCAAGACAATTTTGACCTGGTACTCATGGATGTGCAGATGCCGGAGATGGATGGATTGGAGGCTACCAAAGCAATTCGCGAAGTGGAAAAGCAGACCGACGGCCATGTCCCCATTATCGCTTTGACCGCCCATGCCATGAAGGGTGATCGGGAACGTTGCCTTGAAGCCGGTATGGACGAATATGTTTCCAAGCCCATCTTCCCGGATACGCTTCATATGGCGATTCAGGCACAAGTTTACAGAGAACCTCATGATGGTCCCGATACCGAAACCCATGCGGATACGTTTCCGTTATTTGAAAAGAAAGCGCTGCTAAAGACTTTTGAGCATGATTTGAGTCTTTTTAAGTATGTTGTGGATCTGTTCGTTAGCGACTATCCTGACATGATG
>JAQYVS010000358.1 GCA_030145365.1 Desulfofustis sp.
TTTTTGAATTGTCTGCATTTAAGGCCATCTTGTCAAAGGGACTCAATAATCAGATTGGCAATCAGAATCGATTCAGGAAACGGAAAGCTGATTCAGGTCAGAAGGAATAAGAGGTTCAGCAATAGTGTATATCGATTTATATAAAAAATCGATTGGATTTAGTCAACTAACTTCCTGCTTAGGCAAAAATAGTTGGCTCTAAAATTAACCCCAATTCTGACGGAATTCCGACTACAGATAGCTTGCCAGTACCTGTAATTCGATGGTTATCGAAATCTATGTTGATAAAATTTGAGTATCACACGGTTTTGATGGCTGTCAAATACTGGAATACACAGTATCGTTAATTGAGGCTCGTCTGCGATAAGTTGGAGGGATCTTGATTAATGCCTCGCTTAATCGGCTGGCAATGGAGCGCAGCAGAAGTACCAATCCGAGTTGATGCAGTGGTTATGCCTAATGTTATTTTTTTGAGTATCGATTTGGTTCATTGAAAAACGTTATATCTGCATATCCTGCGTATATCTTGCCGGAATGTTTCACTCCTTCAGGAATATAATACCGATCTCCTTTGGTAAAACATTGCTTTTCACCATCAATTACCAACTCAATCTTTCCTTCCAGCACTATTCCAATCTGGGCAGCATGAGAGTGTTCAGGCAAATCAGCATCTTTTTCAAACTGCATAAATAATATCTGATGTGTATCTGATTGTGACAGATAAGCGGTTATTCCATCCAGTGGGATATCAGCTTCTGGAAGATTTCTAATCGGTTCAGGAAATACTTTGTTCATGAGTTCTCTCCCTTATCTTCATTGGCATAAAACCCCAATACTGACTTTAAAATTCATATATGTAAGTAGTATCCAAGAAAAATCAGAGGCCTCCGGATTTATGCTATGTTGGAGGTATCGCAGGTTTGATAACGCTTGGCTTCAGGCGCGAGGGAAACGAGTCACCTGAAAGCCGTTGTTGGGCCGCCTACTTTCATTGGGCTATGTAGATTGAATTTCCCTCTTTGATTGTCTCGATAACCTTGATATCCTTGATGGCTGTTGGTTCGATCTTGAGGGGATTCTTGTCCAGAATCACCAGGTCCGCCAGTTTGCCGGGTTCAAGTGAGCCTTTGGTGTCTTCTTCGAAGTACTGATAGGCCACATGAATGGTGATCGACTTAAGTGCATCCATGACAGATACTCGCTGTTCCGGACCAAGAACTTTACCGCTACGCGTTGTCCGGTTCACTTGGCTCGACAGGATCATGATCGAATTGGGCAATGCCACGGGCGCATCATGGTGTTGGGTGTAAATCATGCCACGCTTCAGAGCGGACGCGGCGGGTGATATTCTCGCCGCGCGTTCCGGGCCGAGTACCGAATCACGATGCCAATCACCCCAGTAATAGGTGTGCATTCCGAAAAAAGAAGGGATGATTCCCAGTTCTTTCATCGCGTCAAGTTGATCCTCACGCACTGTCTGAGCGTGAATCATAACCGGGCGGCGGTCGGCCTTGCCATGTTTCTCGGTTGCCATGCGGATCGCCTTGATGAATTGGTCCATGGCTGCTCCCCATTGCAGTGGGCAAGAAGCTGCCAGCCGTTGCTGAATGCCTTGTCGACCAGGGCAATCGCCTCTTCGTCAGTGATGGCCGGATAGCCGCGGTAGCCTGCCTGCTGTCCTTCAGGGGGCACTTGGTAGGGTTCCGTCAACCATGCTGTCTTGCCTTGGGGCGAACCATCCAGATTCAATTTTGCGCCATCGATCCTGAAGTGCTGTTGATAAGTCTTTGCGTGATAGGGTGGCTTGATGGTATCCGCAGCGCCCTGGATATCTGCGTAGGCAACCACATCCATATTCAGGCTACCTTCCAAGGCAGCGGCGGCTTCGGTTTCAATGCCCTCAATTGTGGCACGCCCTTTCTTGTGCGGTTGTAAAGCCGAATCTGCTGTAAAGGTCAAGTCCGGCTTTGAGAAGAGCCTTGTTGTCTTCAGTCCCCAGCTTGCCTAAAACCGTGAAGACCAGTTTGAAGAAGCTCATCTCCTCCAACACGCCATCCGGTTCCAAACCGCCCTTGCGGCGGCGATACACGCCACCTGCCGGATCTTTGGTGACGGCGGTAATACCCGCAACCTCCAGGCCCTTGCTGTTGATTGCAGCCAGATGTCCTGACTGGTGAATGGCCAGCACAGGCGCTGTCTTGGAAACAGCATCAAGGTCGTCGCGAGTGGGGTGCCGCTGTTCTTTCAATTGCGCGTTATCGTACCCGAAGCCGATGATCCAGCCGGTCTTGTTCACACGTGAGGGATACTTTTCAGCCCAGTCCCGAAGCGTCTGTTGCAACGAAGTGATATCGTTTACGGTACCATCTGGAATAGCAAGCAGATTAGCTGCAAGTGCCTGCAGCCCGGCATTAAAAACATGACCGTGCGCGTCTATAAAACCAGGCAGAAGCGTTTTGCCATTCAAATTGACTATTTTGGTGGAGTTGCCCTTGTGTTTTTTGATGTCAGCCTTGTTGCCGACCATGAGAATTTTCCCATCCTTTATCGCGATGGCTCCGGCAGTGGGTTGTGAATCGTTCATGGTAATAATGTCACCGCCGGTGTAAATCACATCGGCCATCTGTTTGGGGGCGGGGCCATGAGCACAAGCACCAATCAAAAAAGCCACAACCACGGTAAGCATGCTTAAGATTCTGTATTTCAGAATTTTCCTTCCGTTCATTGCCTCTCCTTTATTGTGTTTTGACTGGCCCAAGCAGTCAGTATATTGATCTGTAGAACATCACACTTGGGATGTTATACGGGAGAAACGCTAATTGGATCAGTATACAGATACATTGAGTAGTCAAATCCGGTCAACAATCTGATTCTATTGTATATTTGTTCTGACAACCTTAAATTTGTCTGCCCCATTTTCGTAAAATACTCTTAAATTTTCTAACAGCTTTTGAATTGATATTTGTATTAACAGCGAAACTCAAGAAAATTCGAATTTTACCAGACAACCATACTATTGATTCCTACCATTT
>JAQYVS010000402.1 GCA_030145365.1 Desulfofustis sp.
AACTGCCGGTAGTTGGTTGTAGAAATCGTAGGTTTTTCGTACCTGTGGATCCCGATAACTGATTATTGCCATATTGCCGGTAATGGAGCTGAACTGGATAAAGCAGCCATAGGCACCACCAACCTGGCGGACACTGTTCCATAGGTAGTCGCGGGTCAAATAGGTTTTGAGAACTTCAAAGGAACCGCTGTAGCCGTTACCTGATTCAAACAGGGTGCCGCCCTGGACGGCAAATACAATTTCGGCAGCGGTGATAAACGCTTCATGATTCGGAATATCTTCGAGCCCAGGAGGTACTTGTAGGCTGTTGGAGGTTACTGATAAAGAGTCAACCATCCTTTCGCCAATATCTTTGATACATTCAATATCTTGTTTTTCCCCGGTTAATGAGACCACCATGTTATTGCGGTTGAGCAGGATTGAAGCCATGGCCAGGAGTGCTTCAAGAAAGTTATCTTCCTCGACGGGGTAGTTTGTTGCCAGATGTTTGAGTGTTTGATAAGCAGTGATACCGTTGAATTGTTCCTGATACTTTCCAGCCAGGCTGAGATGAGAAAAAACCCGGGTCGACGCCAGTCCATATCCTTCACTTTGAGCAGAGTGTTCGCTCCAGGCAAATTCACGCCGGACAATTTCAGCGATATGGCTGCGATCAGAAAGTGACAGATCAGAGAAGAGATCAGCAATGAGATCGACTGCACGTTCGAGATATTCGGGGAGCACCTTCATGCTTATCCACATAATCGGTCGTACCGTTTCGGGCTCATTGTATCTCGTATAGGTGTTGATTGAATGATTGAGTCCGCCGGTGCAGGTGGCAATTTCTTTGGCAAACTGCATATAATCGAGTTTCGTCGTACCGATTTCAGTGATTATGGTCCCGAACAGATCGAGTAAGGGTGAATAGCGGCTGGGTAGAGACCTCAGATCCAGACCAACATCCAGATAGGAGATCCGATTGGTTGCCAGTTCGCTGATCAGAAATTGCTGATCATAAAAGGTCTCGGGATAGACCGTATGAAAATCAGCAGTGGTCGGAAGATCCAGCAGAGATAGTTGCGGAAGTTTCGCCAGCGTCGGGCCGTCATTTGGTGTCTGCTGCCTGACAATCAGTTCCTGGGTTCGATCAACCAGGGCCTTGACTGCTTCAGGAGATAATGGGTCTTCGTAACGGTTGAGTCGTTCCTGCTCCCGGCCTGCTGTTTCTTGTATTTTTTCTGCATCCGGCTCCAATACAACACTAACGGTGGCCGGATTGTCCAGCAGAGAGGTTTTGATCAATTGTTCAAAGAAATCGCTGTCCAGCGCCTTATTCCGTATGTTTGCCAGTATTTCTTCCGTTTTCAGTGCTGCAAAAGGATCGGTTCCATATTTAAAAGCACTCAGGGCTTTACCTTGAAGATCAAGCCCGCGTTGAGCCTTGCTGGCATCTTCACGAACGCCGAATTCATACTTGTTGAGCTCGGCTAAAACAAGATCCTGGGCCAATCCGGTGTTAACCATATCCTGCAATGCATCATGATAGAGCGACTTGAAGGTTTCCAGGTGACCGGCTTCACTGCCGACCAGGTAAGTGATCATCAGCGTGTTGAAACATGATGACGCAAGATACAGGCCTCCAAAATCGTTACATATCCCGCTGGAAATAATTTTATTTTTCAACGGCGATCCATCCGAGTTATACAAAATATTGGCGATAATCTGAAACGCACTGTTCTGTTCGAGATCTGCTGTTGTCCCGACATGGGTCCCAACCGCAAGATAGGTGCGACCATCAGTCTGCCCCGATTCCACACCGTATCTGTCATGAATTGTTACGGGCTTGGTAATCAAGGTTCCCAGATCAACACGAGAGCGTTTTTCTCTATTTTCAAAGCGGTTTAAAAAGTGTTCTTGCAAAAATTTCAGCTCATCTTCAAGCGGGGCGTCCCCATAGAGAAACAGGGTACAATTGCTCGGATGGTAATGTTTTTGATGGAATCCGCAAAATTGCTCGTAACTGAGATCGGGAATGTTCTGAGGATCGCCTCCAGATTCATGGGCATAGGTCGATCCCGGCATCAAGCCTCCGAATATATGGTGAAAAATGAGCCGTATGGGGTCTGAAAAGGCACCCTTCATCTCGTTGAAAACAACGCCTTGAAACTGCAGGGGACTATCGAACGTTTCTTTATGGTAATGCCATCCCTCCTGTTCAAAGGTTTCTGGAGCTAGCAGAGGATTGAACACAACATCGCAATACACATCCATCAGGTTGAAATATTCTTTCAAGTTCCTGGTGGCAAACGGATAATAGGTGATATCAGAGCCCGTCATAGCGTTGAGAAAGGTCATTAGACCACCCTTGTTTATCTCGCCGAAAACATCTTTAACCGGATATTTTTCTGATCCCATCAGCACTGAATGTTCAAGAATATGAGCAACACCGGTGGAGTCTGTCGGTGTGGTGTTAAAGGAAACAGCAAAAGTTTTATTGTTATCCTGATTTTTTACTGCGAGAAGCGGGCAACCCAGAGCTTCATGTTCAAAATGATGGACGTCCGAGGAAATCTCATCGATGTGTTCGTATTGTTTGAGGCGAAACCCGGCGATTGTCGTTCCTTTTTGTTTGCTCATGTGAGGTAACCGTTAGTTTTTAAAATTATATGATGTTGTTAAAATGATTTATCCGAGTCAACCAGCAGGGTGACCGGCCCGTCATTTATGATGGTCACTTCCATCATAGACTGAAATTTTCCGCTCGCTGTTTTTATATTCTGTTGGTCCACCTGTTCAATGAATCTCTGATATAGCGGTTCGGCTTTATCCGGCGATGCCGCGTTTGAATAGCCCGGCCGTCTGCCTTTTCTGCAATCTCCGTACAGGGTGAATTGCGATACAATAAGCATCTCGCCACCGATATCAGCCAGAGACCTGTTCATTTTTCCTGTATCGTCGGGAAAAATCCGTAAGTTGATAATTTTTTCAGCCAGCCAGTCAACATCTTTGTTTCCGTCGGCAGCGCATATGCCAATCAGGGCCACAAGGCCTGTCGAGATTGCCCCGAGTTGTTCACCATCCACAGAGACTGAAGCCCGAGAAACACGTTGTATTACTGCGCGCATATTTTTTTCCGATAAAACGAGACTCGTTTGATGTTTCACACCCTGTATTGCAGGTCAATACCTACCCGGAAAACAGTAGGGATGTCAATCTATTAGGTAAAGGCGGGAAAACCAGCTTGTTGTTTGAAGGGCTGAGGATTATAGATAGTCCACGAGAACTTGGATAGAATTGGAGGAGCCAATGTTCATAAAAAACCTGGATCACTTTGTCCTGACTGTGAATGATATTGAGAAAACTTGCGAGTTTTATCACCAAGTGCTTGGACTCGAGAGCATCCATTTCGGCAATGACCGAAGAGGGCTGAAAGTTGGTCAACAGAAAGTAAATCTTCATCAATCCGGCCGGGAAATCTTACCCTGTGCATCTCATCCACTGCCCGGCTCAGCAGATCTATGCTTTATAACAGGAAATCCGATACATGAGGTTATCACACACCTGGAAGGGTGTCAGGTGATGATTGAACTTGGTCCGGTAAAACGAACGGGGGTAAACGGTCCCATGACATCGATTTACATCCGCGATCCCGACGGAAATCTGATTGAGATCAGTAACTACATGTAGGTACTAAAGCTCAGAGCAATTGGTTATCGGTGTCTGGGTTGTCGGTTCAAAACGGGGCCGGAGAATCAAGGCGGGATTATGGCAACCAAGGTCACCGATATATTATCCTTTCCTCCGCTGTAATTTGCCCGGTCAATGAGCATTGTTGCTTTGACCTGCAGGTCCATGTCATACGACAGAATTTCTTCGATCTGTTCATCAGGAACCATGTCGGATAGACCATCGGTGCAGAGCAGGAAGATATCTCCTGGTTCGACTGTGCTGCCAATTAAATCCACTTCCAGATTTTCACTGCTGCCGACGACCCTGAGAATCAGGTTCTTCAAGGTATGAGTTTTGGCCTGTTCCCGGGTGATCAGGCCAAGATCTTGCTGTTCCTGTACAAAAGAGTGATCCGTGGTCAATTGATTGAGTCGCTGGTTGTGTAGCCGATAGGTTCGACTGTCACCCACATGACCAATGACAATGTCATTATCGAAGAAGACCAGCAGTTCAGCCGTACAGCCCATTCCTTCATGGGCTGGTTCCTCTTCCACATGGGATAAAATTCTGGCATGGGCCGATTGGAAACATTCAAAAACCAGTTCCTGCACTGACTCTCGGGTAAGACAGTGCCTGGGGGTGGCGGAAAACAAGTCAATAACCGTTTCCCTGAACAGTGAGCTGGCCATTTCCCCTGCTGCGGCACCGCCCATTCCGTCGGCGACCAGGAAGTATCGATCTTCATTATTGACAAGGCAGGTGTCCTCATTATAAGAACGTACAAGTCCCTTATCACTTTCACAGCAGGCGGTAATATGAAAGGACGGCTTCATTTCATTAGTAATAAAATTATGCGTCAACGTTTTGTAACTGCATTTCCGGCCGTTGACAAGTGGCTATATCAACCTGGAAATATTATCGATTATTGTCGAAGTGTTAATATAAATAGATTTCTGAATCAATCATTATATACTACGTTTCAAAGAACAAAATCGAGTCTTTTCACAGTACAACCATAAACTCTCCGGGATACGACTGACTGAGCAACGAATGAGTGGAGCACAACCAATAAAATTCGGCAATAAATACAGCCTGCTTGACTTGATAGGAATTGGCGGTGTTGCCGAGGTGTATCGCGGAAAATTGACCGGCGATAAAGGATTTGAAAAGCTCATCGTTATTAAGAAACTATTAGCTCAGCATACCTCCGACAAAGAGATGGTTGGGATTTTCATCGACGAGGCCAGGCTGGCGGCCTTGTTGCAGCATGAAAACATTGCAACTACCCATGATTTTGGTGAAATCAACGGCGAGTACTTTCTGGCCATGGAGTACCTGTTCGGCAAGAATCTCCACTCCTTCATGGCCAGAGCCAAGACCCACCCTGAGCTTTTCGGGCTTGAACATGCACTGGCCATTGCTTCAAAAATCTGCGATGGGATGGATTACGCCCACAATCTCAAAGATCTGCAGAATAAACCCCTCAATCTTGTTCATCGGGACCTGACACCGCACAATATATTTGTCACCTATGACGGCAAGGTGAAGATCCTTGATTTCGGTGTTGCCAAGGCGGAAATCTTCGACAACAAAACCAGGGAGGGAGTGGTAAAGGGTAAGATTTCCTACATGTCGCCGGAGCGCCTTTCCGGGGAACCCATAGATTTACGATCAGATATCTTCTCCATCGGTATCCTGCTCTATGAGATGATCAGTAAGACGCGGATGTATCATGGAGATACCGCTGAGCTCATAAGAAAATGCATCAACGTCGAATACCAGAAGCTTGAAGATCTTCTTCCGGATCTTCCTCCGGAAGTTTATGCCATCCTTGATAAGGCACTTGCCGTCGAGTTGGAGAAACGATATCAAAACTGTGCCCAGATGCATGCAGATATTGAAGATCTCCTGTTTCAAATGAGTCAGAGGATAGATTCGAGATATCTGAAGACTTCGATTAGAGCCCTTTTTGCAGACGAATTTGAAGCAGATCGGGAAAAGATTTCCACAGCTTTGCGATACGATATTGATCAAAGCTCCATACCGAGCCGGGACAAAACAGATATTACCATACCTGGAAGGGG
>JAQYVS010000446.1 GCA_030145365.1 Desulfofustis sp.
GATCTATTCAAACGTATTGGCGGGTTTACAGGCGAGTTCGATGGTGCTCAAGATTATGATTTAATGCTTCGTCTCGCTGAAAACACCAGAGAAATATATCGTATCCCTCTCGTGCTTTATCACTGGAGAGCCATAGAAACCTCGACCAGTATCGACCACGAACAAAAACCCTACGCCCATGAAGCAGGAAAACAAGCATTGCAGCAGAGCCTGCAAAGAGTGGGAATCACTTCAGAAGCTGTCGATACGAGTATTAATTTTCATTATCGGCTGGTATGCCGTCAACAGAAGAAACCATCGGTTTCAGTTCTATTCTTCCTGGATAATCAGAGGGGAGTCGATGGGGACCGCACTGAATGGTTGCGAGGTAAAACCAGATATGAAAATTGCAGTATAACATTATTGCCCGATTCTTTTTCGGCTTATCAGCAACAACCTGACAAAACCAATTTAGAGAATTCTGCCAAAGCCAGTTTGCCTTGCAAGGCAGAGATAATTCAGAACGCCATATTGAACTCCAGCGCGGACTATATTGCTCTACTCGCTTACGGTGCTGAAGATCTGAACCCTGACTGGCTGGATGAATTGGTTGATTCATTGCAGATTGATGACAACATCGGAATTGTTTGTGGGCGTGTCAGCTACAATGATGATGATGGTCGGTCATATGCTGTTGCAGATACAGGTGATAGCTCGGCTTCATATTTCGTTTCTTTTCTGTCTTCTGCCAGCAAGCATCAGAACGGTCTGCATAACCTGCAGTTTGTGTATGGGTGCGACTGGCAGATCTGTCTGTTTGCCAGGTCTGTAATTAATGAACTGGGTGGATTTGATACGAAGCATTTTCCGAACACAATGGCGATGGTGGATCTGTCCTACAGGGCTGCAGATACAGGCATAAAAACGCTTTACACCCCGTATGCAATTGTTTCTTATGATACAATCTCCTCAATCGTCAATGAAACTGATGAGTCAATGAGAGAAGAAAAAAGACAATTTCAGATCAAACACAAAAGCAGACTGAATAGTTTCGAGCCCTATTACAACCTCGGACAATTATCTGGTAATGGCATAACAGAGAAACAATTTTATATCTGGTTGTCTGGTTCTTCTGAACAAAGAATGGCTTGACTTGGAGATGAAACTTCAGTAGGTACAGCACCGTTTCGTGCTACGCTCTTAAGTGGTACGAAACACAACAGAAACGAGCAGAGTAGATAAATTTCAGAAGACAAAAGGAAATCGATGGCTTCGCCACTGATATCAGTTGTTATACCCGCTTATAACCACGAACGCTATGTGGGGGATGCAATAGAATCCGTGTTGGATCAAACCTGCTCCGACTTGGAGTTGATCGTGGTCAATGACGGATCTACTGATAGTACCGGAGATGTTGTACAAAGTTATACCGATCCTCGTTTACGTTACTTTTATCAGGAAAACCAGGATGCCTATAACACGATCAATAGAGGAGTATCACTGGCAACAGGGCATTTTATAGCGATTTTGAATTCAGACGATATCTTTACAACGGATCGCTTGGAGCTGTTGCAAAATCACTGCCGTGAAGAAGACAAGGTCTGTACCTTTTCAGACGTCATACCGATTGACGATAAAAACGTGGAGTTCACCGATTCTGCTTTTGGCTGGAATGTTTGGCATCAAGATAACCGAAACTTCTTCTTTTCCTGCAAGGATCTGTATACTGCTTTTTTGCACGGAAATTTCATGGTAACCACGTCGAATCTCTTTATGACACGAGAGGCTGCCAATAAAGTGGGAAAATTTTGTTCGCTGAGGTATCTGCACGATTACGATTTCATATTTCGCATGATTTCCCTGTATACTGACCGAGTATCCTATGTACATGATAGACAACTCTTGTATTATCGCATTCATGGGGGAAATACCCTCGGTGAAGCTGCTATCATCGGCAGAGAGCAGGATATGGAGTTGATCGAACGATATATGCTGGCCTCGGTTCCTGAGCAATATCACTCCCGTATCTCCGCAGGAAGTCAACGGCTGGTTGCGCTCGAACGGGAACTGCAGGCAGTTCGACACCAGCTTCAGCCTTCAGGACCGGCGGGTGTTCGACCGGCTTTTGATAATCTCAGCCAGGCCTTAAAGATCTGGGTAGGCAAGCAGCTGGGTGCTAAGACAAATGAGCCGACCCAATAACAATGATCCAGCAAACCTTCTATTCACTTGAAAAGCTCGTAGAATACGGTAGACGCTGCGCCTCCGACTATCAGACAATCAGTTTCGATTTGTTTGATACCCTGCTGGTCAGAAGAATCCATGACCCCGATGTGGTGAAATTACCGGTGGCACGCTATATCGTCGATCTGGCAGGTCAGTACGGCATAATAAGATCATGGCAGGCGGTTCAGAGACTGCGGGATAAGGTAGAAAAAAATCAGCGGATTGAAACGGGGAAAAAATTTGACGATCACGAAGCCTGCTATCCCGTCTTTATGGAAGAGACGCTGAGGCTGCTCTTTGGTCAGAATTATACCCCCTCACTGCTTGATGATGTTACCCGCTATGAACTGGAAATGGAAAGCAGGATGCTGGTTCCTCGCAAACTGTTGACTGACTGGCTGGCAAATCTCAAAGTTCAGAGTAAGCGTCTCCTGATCATATCAGATGTATATCTGCCAGCCGAGCATCTTCGGATTCTGGTGGAACGGGCAGGTTTGCTTGACCTGGTTGAAGACGTTGTTTCTTCTGCAGATACCTTTCTGGCCAAAGCTTCCGGCAAAGCGTTCCCACTCATCCAAGAGCGTTTTGAATTGACAAAAGCATCATGGTTGCATGTAGGAGACAACCCTATTTCCGATGGATTGAGACCCGCTGAGTTTGGAATCAGTACTCTGGTACTCAAAGATGGTGAGGAAAAGTTCCGCAAAGCGATCATTAAACGATATTTTAATTACAGCAAAGGGCGTCCTTTTTATCGGGGGAGGGCGCTGCAGCAGCTGATGCTGCCGCTAGAGGCGGAAAATATTGAACGATCTGATCTTTACGTTGAAGGGTATAATTTTATAGGGCCGATGATTGGTTCCTTTGTCCAGCATATAGCAGACGAATGTAGAAGGCTTGGGCTTAAAAAGGTATTCTTTTTCTCAAGAGAGGGGCATACATTTAAAAAAGTGTGGGAGCGTTGCACTCCACTACTATTTCCTGATAATAATCTACCTGAAATTGAATACCTCTATGTCAGCAGGATGGCACTTGCAGGAGCTAGCTGTGCTGTAGAAGGTTTAACCAAGACAAGTGTAAGTATTGCCCTATTACCGCAGGGAAATAAAGATTTCACAGATATTGCCAGGATTTTTCAACTGGATCTGGCAGGGGTAACCCCACATCTTCAACGATATAAATTGACGGCAACAAGCTGTCTTTCTCCCCACCATGAAGGTTATGATCAGAAGTACAGTGTACGATTACTGGAATTACTGGAAGATGAAGCATTTCAGGATGAAATTAAAGTACAGGTCAGACCTGCAAGTGAAGCATTACAGCGCTACTTAATCGATATCGGCTTTTTTGATCATGATCAGGTTGCCGTTGTAGACATTGGCTGGCTCGGCACCATACAGCGATTTCTCTATAACTCAGTCAAACACCGATCAGACTGTCCTCGATTACATGGTTATGTTTTCGGAGCCACCCGCGGGATTCCTTTTAAGGACGATCTGAAAAACAGTTTACGGGGAGTTATCTATGACCGGGAACGTTTTGATCTGGCTGCGAGCTGCATCCTCTATAGCCGGGATGTGTTTGAAGAAGCCTGCCGAGCTCCGCATCCGACTCTGGAAAAGTATGAATTAACCGAACAGGGCTATACGCTGAAATTTCGTACCAAAGATGACGCTACCGGTCAGGCGGAGCAGAAGCAGGATGAATATTATGCTTCGCTACAGCAGGGAATCTTGGATTCAGCAGCTCCTTTTGGAGCGGCATCTGCTCTTCTTGGCTATCATTTGGAAGATTATCGATCATGGTTCCATTACAGCCTTGCAGCAAAACTCGCCTTTCCTCATGCATCAGAAGTCACAACCATGCGCCACAAGTATCATCTGGACGACTTTCATGGTACAAATAAACCAAAGAAAGAAAAGGTCAGGGGAGAAAAACTGCTTTGGGACTATAATCCGGCAGCACTGCGCTTCTTACCTTTTCTGCGTTTGCGGCATTTCTGGCGTCATGTGAGAAGTGTGATAAAAAATTGAAATGAAATTCGTTAGAAATCCAAGATTTGATTTGTCAGGAAATCCGTTTTTTAGGGTTTTCAGGATGAATATTCTCGATAAATTTTTTCCTGTGGGAAATTTCAGCCTTGGAATAGGACTCAAACCCGGTCTCGTCCTGTTGTTTTTGCATTGGTTTGGACGCCCTCTATTTGGGCTGTTAATCCGTTTTGAACCCTATTTGCATCGTCTTTATCTAAAACTGGGCAGAAATAGGTAATATGAGCAATCCCACCGGTCCTACTTCACCATCGCTTAGCTGGATCACTGCTATAATCTGTCTTCTTGGTTGTGCGTATTATTTTTTCTTTTTTTTCAATCGAGCCCACGTCGAGCTGGAAATACAAGTTAAGCATAAGACAAGTTTTAAGCTTTATTGGGCAGATGGGGAAAATACTTTTTCAGAGAAGAGACAAGGGGTGATAAAACTTTCACCAGATCAGGAAGTATACAGCTTCTTTCTCACTAACCTTGATAACGTACAAAAATTACGAGTCGACCCATTTCAATACGCAGGTACCGGAACAATCAAGCGAATCACGATCTCCCAGAAAGGCTTTAAACCGGTTACCATCAATTTCGAAGATCTGAAACCGCAAAATGATATAGTTGAGCACCAGATTGGCCCGGATGGTCTGAAGGTTACATCAGAAGGGAAAGATCCATTCTTCGTAATTACTCCTGACATCATCAAAGCTTCTACCAACTGGTGGCTGGAGGCTGTCCGTTACATCCTTATCTGTATGCTTCTCTTCGTTGTTATTCGAGGATGTTCTGCATATCGGCCAGATTTTTTATTTGTGCCTATTCTCCTTTGTCTTGTGTTAGTTCTGATCATTACCATGGCTGATATAAGCAAACGTAACGCCCATCCTGACGAATATGTGCACATTCAAGCGGCCCAATATTATCAGGATAATTGGCTGCCGCCGAAAATTGCTGATAAAGAGATTGAGCATACGTACAGTGCTTACGGTATTTCCCGACTCAATAATGGAGAAATTTATTACCTCCTGGTAGGCAAGTTTTATCAACTTGTCAAAGTGGTAAAAGCCAGTGATTTGTTTTTATTGAGACTGTTTAATATTTTGCTTTTTGCCGGTATCGTTCTCTACGCATCTCTCTCGGTACCTGCCCGTTTCGTTGCTATACCGTTTCTGATCTCCCCACAGGTCTGGTACATTTTCAGTTAT
>JAQYVS010000120.1 GCA_030145365.1 Desulfofustis sp.
TGCCCTTATAGGTGAAGGTTGAGTTACGGGCGATCACGAATAACTGGTTGAAGCGAGCGAGAGCGGTGATGATATCCTCTGTAATTCCATCAACAAAAACATTATACTTTTCATCACCACTCATGTTGTCAAATGGCAGCACTGCAATGGAAGGCTTCTCAGGTAATGGACAGGCCATTTTTTCAACAGATGCAGGTTCCACCTTAGGAAGAGAAGTGCGAAAGTAAAATTTCCAGACCAAACTCGCCCCCACAACCAAGACAGCTACGATGGCGATCATGGTATTACGCCAGTTCTTCCAAACAGCCTTTTTCGCCTTGACAACTCTGTGTGCCGCAGCACCCGGATAAGACAGGACTCGATAGGCTCTGATAGGTTTATCAATATTCTTGACCTCATGCTCGCCCAGATACTCATATTCAAGACCGATCTTGTTTTCAATGGCATCATAGACCGTCCCTGATATGCAGATCTCTCCAGCTTCTGCCAGGCTCTCCATACGGGCCGCGATGTTTACACCGTCTCCGTAGATTCGGTCTCCTTCTTCCAGAACATCGCCCAGATTGATTCCAATACGAAACCGCATTCGGCTATTTTCCGTCAACTCAGCATTTCGTTCAGCCAGTTCCCGTTGAATCTCCACGCTGCAGTTTACCGCATCTACCACGCTGGTGAACTCGGCCAGGATGTTGTCGCCTGGGCTATCTACCACCCGGCCCCGGTACTGCTGAATCAGGTGGGTCATGGCTGTTCGGTAGGTGGTAATGGTACGGACGGTTGCCTCCTCATCTTCTCTCATCAGGCGGCTATATCCTTCCACATCTGCACTGAGTATGGCGGTCAGTCTGCGTTTAAACTCTTCGGTCCCCATTGTCAGGCCTCCCAAATAATAAAGCCTCCAAACGGGCATATTTCCCCCTTGGAGGCTTCATAATCAAACCTTTCTGGCGGTACTCTCTCATACTTTGCTCCAGAAGGTTAGAGTTAAGTTTTCTGGTGATTAGTCAACGAAATGAATGGTGTTCATAGGATAGCCGATTTCGGAGGAAATGTCTATATCTTGTATGTGGTCGAATTGATTCCAGATTAAAGTATTCTGCTATAAACCTGTCGTCCTGGTCACCCCAAAAATGTCAAGTATCGTAAAAGAAAGCTTCACTTTTAAAAGCTGTGTTTTTAGGTTTATGCTCCCAATATTGGGGTGGGTATATCTGCTATTAAAACCAATATATCAACCGGCAAAATCCGTGAGATATTCAAAACATATATGTTATAAATTAATAAAATCTGATAGTTGTGGGTCTGGCAAGTAAACACAGGTTTTGACAGGCACGGTTTTCCTGTGGTAGTCTCAATCTATCTGTAGTGTTGTGACATGATCATGATTTTACCAGGATGAGTGGTAGTTAACAAATAAATCGTGCTTTCACTGACGCTTGAGCCCATTTCCCCATCATGAGTGCCTATGAATAAATGTGTAGGAGAAAATCAAATTGGAGGTAATAACTATGAAATATATCAAAACGATATTACGTTATTGGATATGCGGTCTAACGCTCGCTCTGGCACTTCCCATCGTGGTAAGTGCTGGTCACTACACGGATTTCCGTTTTCCCAGAGAAAAGCAGCTTACCAAAGATGGTTATCCAACCCCGCTTAGCGGTCAACCCATTACCAAGACTCCTGTAATTGCCAAAAAAAAGGGTGTTACTCTTAAGAAATATCCGGAACATTATATCCCCGGGAAAGAGAAACTTGGTGATAACGAGATGCGAATCACTGTGCTGGGATCAGGCAGCCCAACCCCAGTTCGTCGAGCGCAGGCTACATCTGGAATCCTGGTCGAGTTAGGAAACGGTAAAAACTTTATTTTTGATATAGGCCCAGGAACAGCCGGTAATCTCTATAGCATGGGTATACATCCTGCGCTGCTCGACAAAGTTTTTATCAATCACCTCCACCTGGATCATTGCGGAGGTATTTTCCCTCTCTTTGATGC
>JAQYVS010000129.1 GCA_030145365.1 Desulfofustis sp.
TATGCATCATCAGGACTGATCTGTCTCTTATCAAGCATCTGCATAATCGCATCATCCATGGTCTGCATGCCGTATTTTTTTCCTGTCTGCATAACGGAGATGATTTGATAGGTTTTTGCTTCACGAATCATGTTACGTACAGCCGGGGTGGCGACCAGTATCTCCAGCGCGGCTATACGCCCTTTCACATCGATTCGTTTAAACAATGTCTGAGAAACGATGGCCCTCAAGGCGTCGGCAAGCGTGGATCTTACCTGCTGTTGCTGGTTGGCAGGAAACATTTCGATGGCTCTATCCACCGTTTTCATCGCATTTAAGGTATGCAAGGTACCAAAAACCAGATGACCGGTCATGGCTGCTTCCATGGCCAGCGTCATGGTTTCCAGATCTCGCATCTCACCGACCATGATGATATCAGGATCCTCACGAAGTGCCCCTCTGAGTGCCTCCTTGAAACCTTTAGTATGGGTACCGACTTCTCTATGGTTAATGACACATTTTTGTGATTTATGTACAAATTCGATAGGATCTTCTATGGTAAGAATATGGTCTTTTCGGGTTTTATTTGCTTCGTCAACAATCGCAGCTAGTGTCGTTGATTTACCATGCCCGGTAGGGCCGGTTACCAGTACAAGTCCTTTTGGTAAATGTGCAAGTCGTGTAATTACCTTTGGTAGTCCGAGCTGTTCTACGCTCAGAATATCACTTGGGATCTCTCTGAATACTGCCCCCATTCCGTATTTTTGATTAAAAAAGTTACAACGATATCTGGCTAATCCAGGAATTTCATAGCCGAAATCAATATCTCCCGTTTCCTCAAAGAGTTTGATTTTATCTTCCGGGCAGATCTCGTAAAGCATGGCTTTGAGTTCATCGTGACTCATCTTTTTAAACTTGACCCGCTCCATATCACCGCGAACTCGCAACACCGGCTGTTGCTCTGCGACCATATGTAAATCAGAAGCACCTTCGTCGTTCATTAATTTGAAAAATGCATCGATTTGTGCCATGCTCTCACCTCACTTTAGCTCTTCGATAGTTAGTGTAACCGGATCAGGACAATCTCTTTCTCTCAAACTTTCTAACTAAGTATAACTATACTACTGATATAATACAAATTATACCACAACTGTTTTTTTAATGTAATTGACGACTTCCAACGGATCATCTATGATTTTAAATAGTTGCAGGTCTTTCTCGCTTATCGTACCATTTGCGACCATACTATCGGCCAGCCAGTCAATCAAACCAGACCAGAAATCACTGCCAACCAAGACAATGGGAAACGGCTTAATTCTTTTTGTTTGAATCAAAGTAAGAGATTCAAATAACTCATCCATCGAACCGAACCCACCTGGCATACAGATGAAGGCCATTG
Source organism: Desulfofustis sp. (assembly GCA_030145365.1). Lineage (GTDB taxonomy): Bacteria > Desulfobacterota > Desulfobulbia > Desulfobulbales > Desulfocapsaceae > JABDQA01. Next base: position 1,379 of record JAQYVS010000129.1, read on the forward strand.
AGTATTTCATGAACATAACTTTTCTAACAAAAAAATACTTGAAATGTAAAGGAAAATTGGTATACGGGTTGGGTTCCTGCTCGTGTGGAAGACTGATATTGAGTCCAACTGAAACGCCTTCCCCCTCTGATGCACCTTTATTTGCTGCTTCCATTATTCCAGGTCCGCCGCCGGTTACGATTGCATATCCGGACTTGGCCAGTTCTCTGGCAATCTCCACTGTCAATAGATACCAGGGATGGTCTGTTGGTGTCCGGGCAGATCCGTAAATTGTAACAGCCGGAGCATCAACGGCTGACAGCGCATCAAAACCTTCAACAAATTCCCCCATAATTCTAAA
>JAQYVS010000176.1 GCA_030145365.1 Desulfofustis sp.
GACAATTTCCACAGTATCCATAACTCGCTTGAATATGGAGTAGGTCTCAGGTCTTGCCACCGGCAACGGTAGCACCACCTGAAGCTATTTCATATGGGGTCCTAAAATCATATCTTTATATCCCAACCCTGCAGGAATACGTGGATAGAGAACTTCATCAACGTCAGTAACTACTTCCAGAAAAGAAGGTCCATCGGCATTGACAAAGTCTTCAAGTCCTTTTTTTAGTTCAGTGCGGTCCATAACCCGTCTATGAAAAGAAAAACCCATTTCTCTTGCAACATTGGCAAAACTGATCGAGGTTATCTTTTTCGTTCCCACATGGGCTCCACCATAGAGTATATCCTGAATATTTCTCACCATACAGTCTCCGTGGTTGTTGAGCAGCAGAACTTTTACCGGCAATTGATATTTTCCGACGGAAAACAATTCCCCGAGATTCATCAGAAGACTGCCATCACCGTCAATGGCGATAATGGTCGCTTCCGGATTGGCATAATGAGCCCCAATAGCCGTAGGCAGAGCAAACCCCATCGTTCCATAGCCGCCCGACGTGAGAAATGTTTTGGGCTTGAGTGTAACCAGATACTGAGCAGCAAACATCTGATGATTGCCGACGCCGGTGGTAAGTTTCGTGTCTTCGGTGAGCATCCCGGAAAGCAGTTCCATTACTTCTGCCTGCTGAATAGCCGTTGCATCCCTGTTAAAATCGAGCTGATGCTCTTTTTTCAGGTTAAACGCATAATCCTGCCATTCAGCGATATCAAGTTGGATATCATGTTTTTCAGCATAATTAAGTATATCATCCAGTGCCGTTTCAGCCTTACCGATGAAGGAAAATTTCGGATTTCTGGAAAATCGAACCTCCTGAACTTTTTCAGGATTGACATCAAAATAGGCAATTTCCGCTTCAAGACCTGATTCTCCAACCTTCTGGGAAACCCGGTCATCCCAGCGTATACCAAAAGCCACAAAGAGATCAGTACTCTGGATTGCAATGTTTGCCGCGGGAACTCCAAACATTCCAAGCATTCCTAGAGCCCAGTCTGCCTTTTCGTTCAAGATTCCCTTGCCCATCAGGCTCCAGATCGAAGGCACTTTATAGCGCCTGTTGAAGTTACGTATTCGTTCACTCGCCTCTTCAGAATTGAGGCCGCCGCCAATATAGAGAAGCGGTCTTTTGGCACTCTGAAGCAGATCGAAGAATTCTTTACACTGGTTCTCTCCAAGATGCCGCTCTTCATCATATTTGTGACGAAATCTCTGGGGATCTATGGCCCGGTAGGTCCCCTCGTTTTTCTGGATATCAAATGGGAAATCAATGACCACAGGTCCCGGTTTTCCAGATTTTGCCAGAAAATATGCATCTTTGACGATCTCCTCAACATTCTGCATTTCAGTGACCAGAATCACTTTTTTGGCCGCATCGGCGAAAATAGAATTGACGTTAATAGTCTGGAATTCATCGGTTCCCATTTTTGTCTGGGCCACTTGCCCGGCGAACACCAACAGCGGAATGGAGTCGGCATAGGCATCGGCAACAGCAGTCAAGGTGTTGGTAATAGCCGGCCCCGAGGTAACAACGGCAACACCAACCATATCGCTTGATCGGGAATAACCCCCTGCGGCGAATGCACATGATTGCTCGTTTGCTTCGACAACGATTTCAATGCCAATTTCATCAATGGCATGAAACACCGGCAGGATGGTTGCTCCAGAGAAACCAAAAACCTTTTTTACCCCAAGATCACTGAAACTTTTTGCCAGAATTTGAGCATTATCCATTAAGAACCTCTCTGATGATCAGATTTTTTCAATTGATATGCGGATTACAAGTCAAAGATGTGATCCATAATACAAATGACAATCGATGACCGGTAATGAGCTGAAATTACTTTTTAATAAATTGTTTGATACGGCGAACCCCTTCAGCCATATTGTCGATGCTGTTGGTATATGCAAAACGGACATGGTGTTCCGGACGGTTATTGCCGAAATCTTTACCGGGAGTAATTGCAACTCCTTGGTCTTCCAGCAGATCATAGGCAAAACTAAAACTGTCATTGGTCAGTTTTGAACTGTCGGCATAGAGATAGAACGCTCCCTCGGGAACAACAGATATCCCGAAACCAATCTCCTTCAGTGCCGGTAGCAGAAAATCCCTGCGCTGTCTGAAGGCCTGGCGCCGTTCTTCCAAGGTATCCAGACAGTCGGGATCAAATGCTTGCAATGCTGCATATTGAGATATTGATGTGCATGACAGAAAAATATTCTGGGCCAAATTGTCCAGGCTGTCAACATAAGCCTGGGGCGCCACGATCCAGCCCAAACGCCACCCCGTCATCCCAAAATATTTTGAAAAACTGTTTATGATGAAAAGATCGTCTGCAAATTCCAGTGCTGTAAAGCTTGTATCGTCATAGACAAGCCCCTGGTAAATCTCATCCACGATCAGACTCCCACCACGAGATTTTACCGTCTCATAAATGCCTTTCATCTCTGCTCGGCCGAGCAGCGTACCAGTCGGGTTTGAAGGAGAAGCGACCATCACGGCCCGGGTCGAATCGTTCCAGTTATCTTCAACCATTGCTGCACTGAGCTGATAATTTGTATCGGGGCCAACCGGGAGCGCTACAGGTACGCCTGAGAAAAACTCAACAAAATTCTTATTGCAGGGATAACCGGGGTCTGTCATCAAGACCTCGTGCCCCGGATTTATCAAAACCCCCAGGACGAGTTGCAGCGCACCGGATGAACCTGGCGTTACAATGATCCTGCCAGGATCCACGGTAATACCGTACCTGTTCAGATAATGATTGCTTATTGCTATACGCAACTCAGGGATACCGGTGGCAGCAGTATAGCCGGTATGACCGTTATCAAGCGCCTGTTTCCCGGCTTCAACCACCTGCTGGGGTGTGATGAAATCAGGTTCTCCTACCTCCATATGGATAATGGAACGGCCACGAGCCTCAAGTTCTTTTGCTTTAGCCAGTAAATCCATAACATAGAACGGAGCAATCCGCTCCATTCTGGCAGCTTTTTGGTTACTCATCTCAATTATTGAAAATTCTCAGAATTTAATACTGCTTAAGCGGAACGATGTGACTCGTCAAGTTCGCGATACAAGGCCAACACACCTGAACGCGTCAGTTTTTTAATCCCCAGTGGATGCAGCAGATCGACAATAGCATTTATTTTATCTTCAGTACCGGTTACTTCGATGATATAAGAATCTTTGCCGGCATTGACGACTTTCCCATTAAATATTTCTACAACTTGAAGCAACTCGGCCCTATTTTGTGGTGTAATCTCCACGCTGATCAAGGCCATCTCCCGCTTTACAGCCATTTCCTCATTGGTCATGTCCCTGAGTTTGATGACATCGATCAGTCGGTTGAGCTGTTTCTGGATTTCTACGTATTGATCCGGCGTGGCTTTTGTCTTTATCGTAATTCGCGAGATATCAGGATCATGGGTCGGGGCACCACAAATGCTTTCCATATTATATCCTCTGCCGGAAAACAAGCCGGTAACCCGTGAAGTAACCGCAGGTTTATTGGCAACAAGCATCGTCACTACATAGAATTGTTCTTCCATTTATCTCTCCTTTTACAGGTAATTGTAAAGTCCGGATAATTGTCGTTACCAGTGTCGTCTTTTATTACCACCCTGCTGTATCAGCAGAAGTATGTTAGACAATTTTTCCTGCAATCTACCCGTAAATGACGGATTATGACAACAGAATTTCACGAGCAAAAATCAAATCAGGTTAAGACGGCAGGAACAAAACCTGCCTGTGGAAAATGGGGAGAAAGAGAAATGGTGGAGAAAGAGAAATATAGCTGCAGCTATAACTAACGCGACGAAGTTTTTTTGCCCGTTTTGGCATTCTGTTTTTTCCGCAGTGCAGCATCTTTTTGTTTTGCCCGCCTTTCCGCTTCGGGATCACCGGCTAAGCGTAAAGATTTAGGAACTGATATATCGACACGGGCAGTGCATGGTTCACATACTTCTTTTGGACAATCGGTAATCTCCCAACAGGGGGCGTATCGCAAGAGTTTTTTGATTCCGGGAATAGAAATACCCTCTTCATGGATCATCGTTCGAATACAGCCGATCCAGGTGATATCATTGGGAGAGAAAATTCTTCTGTTGCCATTACGTGCAGGTTTAATCAACCCCTCATCTTCGTAGATCCTCAAGGTACGGGGATGCACCCCTACAATCTGAGCGGCAACGCCGATGGAATACACCGGAGTTTCAGATGTGATCGGCTGTATTTCCACGTTCTTTTTAGATCTCATAATCCCACCATGTCATAATCTTTATGTGGTGAATTTGACAATGAGTGAAGGATTTCCCCCGTCTCCTCGGTTTTTGTGCGCGAGAAGACGGGGGATGTAATCACACCCTTGTTAATGATCTTCGCTCAGATGACCTCTGAATAAACGCTCTCCGGCTAGAAATAAAAAGCCGCAGAAGGCAAAGCCGGCCAGCGTTACCATCCACTCGTGAAGTGTCGGTGAATAAGTGAACAACTTGGGATAATCAACCAGTCCCAGGCCGTGATAATGCGGCACCAGCTGCCCGACGATTACCAGGTCATAGCGCATGAAGAATATACCGATCATCCCCGCAATCGAAGCCAGAAAGATTACCCGCATATTGTTGCCCCGCACTGCCATAATCAGAATAAATGGAATGACCATGCCAAGGGCCACCTCACCAATCCAGAAGTTAATAGCGTAGGGACCTGAGATCAGCGCCTGCATGGCTTCATATTTACCAGGAGGATTGCCCGTCACACCGGCAATCATCTTCCAGCTTGTGAAAAACAGGATAACCGCCATCATCAGAGCACCGAGTTTGGCGACACTGCCCAGCGACTTCTTCATGTCTTCGCTCATTTCCCAATTATTGGCTCGATAAGCAAGACAGGTAAAAAAGATTATAGCCACACAACCGGACATCGCCGCAGACGTGATAAAATAAATGGGCATATACGGTCCGTGCCAGAATTCACGAGCATTGAGAAGTCCGAAAACAGCGCCAAGATTGGAGTGGGCGACAACACCAGTCAACAGGCCTGCCAATCCAAACATCGTAGCCGTTTTGTGCAACTCCTTCTGCAGCATCACAAATTCAATCATCATGAAGAACAGATAGGCTCCGTAGAGCGTTCCCATCCACCATATATTAGAGGTGGGATTGGCACCAATCACGTTGCCCACCGGCATACGCCAGGAGTTTTCTATTTCAAAAGCTATGACCAGGAAACCAGCAACAATCGTGGCAATAGAAAGAAACACCGCCCGTTTGGCAATAGGATTAAAATCTTTGAAGCCGAAAACATGGCCGACCGAAGAGACAATGCACAACCCGGTAGACGTCACCACGAAAAAGACATAGGCAGCGATCAATACCCCCCAGGGAACCGCGCGAGATACCCCGAATGTATGTTCATGCCCGGCGGCAATTGAGTGAACGCCAAAAGCGACACCAACCACCGTCAACAGCCCGCACATCATAACTGCTGCCATGTATTTCCACGATGCAGTTGACTCAAGACCTCCTTCCTGAGGCAATACTCCCGCGAAAAAATTATTCATCACTCACTCCTCTCTTTCCATTTGTTAATTATTAATATATGGCCCTAAAAGGTCCTGTTATCAGCCTTTTTACCGGTTGTTCTAAACTTCGGTTTGATTTTCAAATCATACAAAGTGTGAAGCGCTGCACAACCAATCCAAAAACCTAAAAATAATATTCCGTCCATTTTTCACTCCTTAGCCCGTAAAACCCAGCTAACTTTACTGAAGAGTTTAGCTCCCTGCTCTCAGATGTACTTCCAAGGTTTACCTGAGAGTATAGTTGTAAACATCTATTGTCAAGTTATTTACCCATATATTCTTTAATGTAAATATAACATAAATGATCGGATATATATTATTATTAGTTATTACAAGATATTAAAGCGTATCGTTGCTGAAATAAAATTTTTGCAAAAATGGCGCATTTCCAGCCCACACGCAAGCATTATTGTAAATGGGCGTAAAATACGCCCATTTCTTATTGGAAAAATGAATGTCGCAGCAGAAGCAGGATCCTGGATGATAACGACAAGAAGAAGTTCGTGCAGAGTAAAAGCTGCATAACCTAGAGAAAGATGATCAGATGATAGATTGAGGGAGAGAAAACCGTGGTGGTGACAAGTAATGGATGAGAGCTGCTCTATTGCTCGTTGAAATTGGTAAAAAAAAAGCCTCCGGCTGAAATCTCAACCGGAGGCTTTGAGCTTTCCCTTGCGAAAGTCTGCTTAGCTTGTTGTCACATAGCGATAACTTTCTTTTTCTTTCTGTTGGGGTTTGTCAAAGGAGTTAGCTTTTTAATCTTGCTGGGGACGAGCGTGTTAGAGAAAAAAGCGCTGCAACGCTGCCTTTTCTCAAAAGGACAGTCGATAATGTTCCAGCATGGCGTGTAAGCCAGCAGTTTCTTTACCGCATTTATGCTGATGCCATGCTCATGTATCATTTCACGCAAACACTCTATCCATTTAATATCACGCATTGAATAATAACGCCATTTGCCTCTGCGCATCGGTTTCACCAGGCCACTTTTCTCATAGTTCCTCAAAGTGCGTTGGTGAACTCCTACAATCTTGGCTGCCATACCGATGGTAAAAATGGCTTCATCTTGAGAGATCATGGTATTCTCCTTGCTGAATTTGAATTGCAATGCCAAGTTCTCTTATTCCTCGTGTTGATGTCT
>JAQYVS010000297.1 GCA_030145365.1 Desulfofustis sp.
ATGTTGGTAATATTAGAAACGGTGATATTGAGAATTGCCGACAGTGTTTTTCCTCGACTCAACAAACTCAGACACGATTTGAACTCGGGCCAGCTGCTCAGCGTGGCCAGGATAAAAAAACCAATTACTCCTTTTGGTGCCTTCGAGTGTTCTGCCGCAAATCCGACTACGGAATCAAGAAAATAACCGGTGCATATCAGAATTATGATAGCAGGCCACAGCCATCTGTCAGCTTGATGTAATATCTCCTCAGGTTGGCCGGAAGATGATTCTGCAGGTCTTATCAGAAAGAGAGGTATAGTAATGATACATACACCTGCTGCCCACCATGTATAATAAGCCTCAGGGAGCAGGAAAAAGGAAATTGAGAAAATAATTGTCAACAGTACCGTTGCACCGGTATAGAGCGGTTTACACCGAAAAACTGCCAGAGACATTGAGCATAGCAGCGCTGCAATAACCAGAAGCAGCGGATTCATGAAATTTGAACCAAGCGGGGTTGAGGCGGCAAACAGGATATCTCCCACAGCAAGTCCGACAATAAGACAGAGTGCTTCTGGCCCGTTGGTGATAAATCCTGTGATTGTGCCGATCCCTTTTTTCGGTTTTAATGCTTCGATGATAATTTCAATACAGACGCCGATAATCAACATCTCAACAATAACTCCTGCTGCTCCAATAAATGAGAGCTGCAAATTTCCATGAAAAAGCGTACTTGATCCACAGAAAAACAGGATTACCGCGACCCAGACAGCCAGATCGATACGGCTTATGGAACTGGCCAATAATTGTCTCACTTATTCTCCAACTCGTCTAAAAGACCGTGTTCTGATAAAAAGGTCTGAATCTGTTCCCTTTTTAGCATAACACCGCTGATGATTGATTGTTCATATCTCAAAGCCGGAATCATTCGTATTCCGTCATCCCATGACTTTTTAGGATGGCTGATAACATCCACGAAGACACATCGATGAAAAAAAGCATCCCCCAGTATGGACATGAGTTGTTTTTTCGCGCGGCTACAACGGGGGCAAAGGTACGAATAGAAAAAAGTGAACTTCATAAATATAGTATAAGAATAGTAAAACAAGTTGTCGGCAGGCTCGATTTTCGGTCCTTATCACTGTTTGGAACTGTTGATTAGTGCAGGCGGCTCAAAGATACCTTGAAACCGAGAAGCGGTGCAAGATATCTTTGAATTTGGTTTACATTTTTTATCACTCCTAGTAAAAACATGAAAAGTTTGCGACATTGTGCTTAAATATAGTTTTGGATTGGTTATCTGGATTGATTTGAGTTGGAGATAATGTATCTATGTTCATCGCTGATTATATGACTGCAGACCCTTTGACCATTACCGCCGATACTTTGGTGGTTCAAGCACGGCGTCTGCTCGACGACAATCACTTTAGACATTTGCCGGTTGTTGACAAGAGTAAAAAACTAATCGGTGTCGTCACTGATCGAGATATAAGATCAGCTTATCCTTCAACTGCACTCGACGATGAGACCCGGGAGCGCATCTTTGCAACCGTAGAGAAAACAACGGTTAGTGAAATCATGTCTTCCAACTGCTCATGTGTTGGTATTGAGGCGTCACTGGATGATGCTCTGATGGTTTTTGATCGCGATAAAGTAGGAGCACTGCCGGTGGTTACCGAAGATGACATGGTAATCGGTATTTTCTCGATGCGCGATCTGACCGCTGCTTATAAAAAATTGTTCGGATCTGCAGAAGCCGGCTCGTCACTGATTGCAGTTCTCGATGAGACAAAAAGTCGGAATAGTCTCAGCAGGATTGCGACCCTCCTTGAAGAGAACGATATTCACTGTACCCGTTTGATAAAAATCGGTCAGGAAAGCGGTTTTGACCGAATTTATATGCGGGTCGATTCTTTCAAAATCAGCAACGTTCACAAACATCTGCAGGACAGTGGTTTTACCTTATTAAAACCCTGAACTGTTGACTTGAAAATAGCGGTTGTCCGGATACACTCCTGTATCTTCTTTCCGGAGAAAACCAGATGAATCTCGATGTCTTTTTTACGCCACGTTCGGTTGCGGTAATAGGAGCTTCGCGGACACCCGGCAAAGTCGGCCACGACGTCCTCGACAATCTCGTTTCTTCAGGTTTTAACGGCGATATTATCGTTGTTAATCCTGAGACCGATTCTATTTTAGGCCTTCCCTGTTTTCCAGACCTTCAGTCATGCGGCCAGTCGGTAGACCTAGCGGTTATCGTTGTCCATCGTGACCGGGTACTTGAAGCAATAAAAGAAAGTATAGATGCCGGTGCCCAGGCAATCGTTGTTATCTCCGCGGGCTTTAGAGAACTTGGCCAGGAAGGGTTCGATGTCGAAAAGAAAATGGTCGATATCTGTCGAAGAAGAGCAGTAAGGCTTCTTGGTCCCAACTGCCTGGGAATAATTAATTCTGATCATAACCTGAACGCCTCTTTTGCCAGTCGATACCCGGAGAAGGGATCGCTGTCTATTTTATCCCAATCGGGTGCCGTTTGTGCTGCCATGCTCGATCTCTGCAGTACCAGGCATCTTGGCGTTTCAAAAATGATTTCCATCGGTAACAAGGCTGACATTAATGAGATCGATTTGCTGTCCTGGCTGGCCAATGACGAACAGACCAAGGTCATTATTGGCTATCTTGAAGATATCAGTGCCGGTGACGCTTTTGTCAAAGCAGCAGAAGAAGCGGCTTCGCTGAAACCGGTCATCATATTAAAATCAGGAATAACACCGACTGGCTTGAAAGCTGCAGCCTCGCATACAGGAGTCTTTGCTCCCGTCGATAGCGCCTACGGTGCAGCATTTAGCAGATCCGGCGTGGTTCAGGCCGAAAATTTCGAGGAGTTATTTGACTTTTCCGCAGCCCTTGCCCTGCAGCCCTTACCTGCAGGAAACAGAGTGCTGATTATAACAAATGCGGGTGGACCCGGAACCATGGCCGCCGATGCTGTAGAAAAAGCAGGCTTGCAGGTAGCTATCCTGGAAAATCGTACAATAACCCTGTTGCGTGAGAAATTGCCGAGAGAATCTGCGGTAAACAACCCAATAGACGTTCTGGGTGATGCAGATCCTGAACGATATGCAGCAGCTATTGAATCGGCTCAGAACGATGCATCGGTTGACGCAATCCTTCTGATCATGACTCCCCAGACCATGAGTCGGCCAGCCGAGACAGCCCTGGCTGTGGCAGCTGCTATCGATGGTTCCAAGCCTGTACTGGCGTCTTTTATGGGGGGAAAAGATGTACTGCCCGGAAGAGATGAACTCTCCGCCGCCGGATTGCCAGATTATGACTCTCCAGAACGCGCAGTTGCAGCTTTAAGGGCGATGTATCAATACGCCATGTGGAAAAACAGGCCGCCGCGGTTGATCACTCATTTTCGTGTTAACCGACGACGGGTTGAGCGAATAATTACCAGACGTCTGCGAACCGGCAGATTAACGGTTGGCGAGGTCAAAGGAAAAGATATTCTCAATGCTTATGGATTCAAAATTCCATCAGGCAGCCTGGCGGCCAGTCAGGAAGAGGCCGTTGAGATAGCTGAGCGCATCGGTTATCCTGTGGCGCTTAAAATTGCCTCCCCCAATATTATACATAAAAGTGATTTAGGCGGTATTCAGCTTGATTTAACCAACAGCGAAGCTGTCGAAGATGCCTACGATCTGATGATTCTGAAAATTACCAAACGTGCTCCTGGGGCTCAAATCGATGGTATATATGTTGAACAGATGATTCCTCGCGGCCTTGAGGTTATCCTGGGCATGAACCGGGACCCGCAGTTTGGTCCGATGTTGATGTTCGGTCTCGGTGGCATTTTTATCGAAGTCCTTAAAGATGTAGCCTTCCATCTGGCTCCGATTACCGAATCTGAAGCGGTGCAGATGCTCAAGACCACCAGGTCCTATTCGATGCTTGAAGGGCGCAGGGACCAACAGGGGCTTGACATTAATGCGATTGCCTCTGGTCTGCAGAGAATCAGTCAGCTGACCACCGATTTCCCACAGATAACCGATCTTGATATCAACCCCTTTATTGTTGGAGATGTTGGTACCGAACCTGTTGTCGCCGACGTACATCTGACTCTGGCAAAACCGTAAATCCAAAGAATAGACAGCTGAGCATGGTTGAATACGATAGCGATTGGCAGGACAAATACCGGGATATGATCATGTCCCCGAATAAAGCTCTTTCCGAAGTTACGTCTGGAAACCGCGTCTTTTTAGGTACAGGCTGTGGAGAACCTGTGGTCTTGGTTGAAGCGCTTGTTAAAAAGGCCAAAAAGTTAGCAGATGTTGAGATTGTTGAGCTTCTGACCAAAGGAAGTGCACCGTATGTCGATCGCAAATATGCCGATATTTTCAAAGTGAATTCGTTTTTCATCGGCAAGAACGTACGCGATTTGTATCAGGAAGGAAGAGGGGATTATACGCCGATTTTAATGTTTGATATTCCGGCGCTGTTGAGATCCGGAAAACTACCTCTTGATGTTGCCCTCATCCAGGTCAGTCCTCCGGATAAAAGAGGAAAAATGAGTCTTGGCGTCTCTGTTGATATCGTCAAAAGTGCCACTGAAAATGCCTCACTGGTTATTGCCCAGGTAAATTCTCAGATGCCCTGGACCCGAGGTGATAGTTTGATCGATATCTATGATTTGGATATCCTGGTCCCCGCAGATGTGGGCCTGATTGAGCGAGATCAAGAAGAAACACCTGAGATAACCCAAAACATTGCTGCACTCGTTGCCGCATTGGTCCCCGATGGTTCAACAATTCAGTTTGGACTTGGTAGCACACCCGGGTATGGCAGACTGCCGCTGGCCGTTGCCCCATTACTGAAAGATAAAAAAGATCTGGGCGTACACACCGAACTGATATCTGATGAAATCATGGAGTTAATGGAAGCTGGAGTTATTACCGGTAAGTATAAAGCGGTGGATAGGGGAAAGGTGATCGGCAGCTTCTGTATGGGCAGCAGAAAACTCTATGATTATGTTGATGACAACCCGGTTTTCTCTTTCCGGCCCACAGAATATGTCAATGATGCCAACGTGATCGGTAAGCACAACAATATGATCGCCATCAATATGGCTTTGGAAGTTGATCTCACCGGTCAGATCAACTCTGATTCCGAAGGTGGTAATTTTTATTCCGGAATCGGCGGTCAAGTCGATTTCAACCGCGGTGCAGCACGATCGAGCGGTGGCAGGCCAATTATTATGTTGCCGTCTGTCAACACGTCTGGTCAATCACGGATTGTAGCACGACTCAGTCCCGGGTCCGGCGTGGTGATTTCCAGGGGCACCGTTCATTATGTGGTAACCGAATACGGAAGTGCCTACCTGCACGGTAAATCAGTCCAGGACAGAACTCTTGCCCTGATATCGATCGCTCATCCGGAGCACCGGGCGCAATTGCTTAAAGAGGCAGTCGAAGCAAAATATATTCGCGAGGAATTTGCTGATGTGGAGGGCAAGTTTGTTGTTGCCTCCCAGAGTTATATGAAGACCAAGCATCTGCTTAAGGATGGAACCGAAATCAATTTCAGACCCATTCATCCCACCGACGAACCGCGAGTACGCGATCTTCTCTACGATTTGTCTCAGGAGACAATTTATTATCGATTTATGAGTCACCTCGAACGGTTCGGACAACGACAGATTCAGAATTTTGTCTACATCGATCATCGCCAGGATGTTGCTATTGTCGGTATTTTGCCTGAGGCCTATGGTGATGAAATTATAGCGGTGGGTCGCTACTACCTCGATGAGAAAACCAATCGGGCAGAGGTTGCTTTTGTAATTCGCGATGAATGGCAGAACAAAGGATTGGGGTCTTTTGTATTCAAACACCTGGTTAATATAGCCAAAGCCAATGGCATCACCGGATTTACTGCAGAAGTATTGCGAAACAACAACCGGATGCAGGCAATTTTTAATCACTCAGGCTTGAATGTGACAAGCGCGATCGAAGAAGGTGTCTATAGTTTCATCATGGATTTTTAACGTTCTCACTATTTA
>JAQYVS010000308.1 GCA_030145365.1 Desulfofustis sp.
ACCTGTGTCAGGTTGGAGAATGATATGATTGGAGTGGTAACCGGCTCAACCGAAAATGTGCTTCAACCGGTGGTTCGTCTTTTTTACAATGATAATAAAAAGAGTGCCATGAAAGTAATGGAAGTCGATTTATCAAGGGAAGGTATTAATGTTGCAAACTATGAGTCACCTACAAACTGGGATGCCGATATAATCAGTGTATACAGAAAGCTGCAAAGCACACTCAATCCCGTCCAGCAGGTTAGTAGCATAGGAATATAACTTTAGCTTGCCAGGCCAGAACATTCTCAAAATAAATTTACCGATATATATTAAGAGATTCAATCAGGGGTCCGAACAACGCATTATAATCGCGGTAACTAATTTTTAAGATCGCAGGCAGCTGCTCAACATCGGCGTCATTAACCACAAGATTTGCACTTAATGAGAGTGCTTCGAGGTTGTAGAAGGTTTGAAACTCGGGACCAACAAGTATGTAGTATATCAGCCGTCTCCTGTCCATTGGAAGCCTGGCCAGGAAAGTATGCATTTTCGATTCTGCAGGTGAAACAGTCTTTTCAAAGCCAGTATGCAGTGCAACTATAGCATAGGAGAGTGACATGAGCTTGAAGATTGCATCATCGGCAGTTTCCGAATACACTCGACGTGATACCCTAACTTTTCCAAGGTCAATAAGACCGATTCTTTAGAACCACCATCTGGCATAAGAATTAGGGCGATGGGTTTGTCTTTTACTTGGGCCTGTTTTTTTACAACCCCCTGACTCAGCCAACTCACGTCAGGTGGTGGAGGAGGGATCGTACTACCTTCGCGCCCCCTGAGTTGCCTTTTTCTCGAAGCTTTCGCATCTGGCCTCAGTGATCCACTCTCTTTGTTCGGCTGGATGTCACCGTCGGTTTTCCGCATCAGATCCGGAAACAAAGAAAATGCATCAATCTTTCCAGTTTGTTGCTCCTTTTTCATGGTAAGTATTCCAGCTTCGAAAACCCCGTATTTTGTGACTATATTGTATCTATTCTGTCGTGCAACTCTCTCACAACATCCAAAACCTCCGCCTTCGCTCTAGTGAGTGTGAATAAAAATTTCTCTCTATAGCAATTATAGGGGCCATTTTAATGAATTCCAAGAACATAATGGCCTACGGGCAGGCTGAAGGCTTTTAGGCTAACAGCCTTCAGCCCTCAGTCTGTCTTTTGCTGATGGAAAAACTTTGTTTTTCCGATACATGAACAGTAATTCCACATTGTTTATAAGTAAGCGCCATATAAAGCACACTCAGCCGACAGAAACAGACTTCACCAGATCGATTGGAATATTCCATGGCAGCAGGGCCTCATAGTTTTCAAGTGAAGAAGCTGTCGGCAACCTATTGAATATATACCGTAGAACACGAACAGGTTACCCTTTCCGGACATACGCCCTAATCGGAAATAAAAACAGTTGCAACAGGAAGTAGAAACCGGCATCTTTCACCTTGTCAAAGTTCCCCGCAAAGGAGGTGAGAGAGATGCCATGATACAACAATTGATTCTACCATGTATTCCAATTGGTGCTACTGAAATTAACAACAGGGTTGGAGTTTTTCGGGAAAATGACAGATGCACATAATTTCAAAATACCTGGATAATGGAGGCCAAAAGTTCCTGAATTCTTTAAAAAAAACTCCCCATAACCTTGACAAATTAAATCCATTTTCTATATGATGAGTAATACGGGCTAGAATATGATTTAATTATTTGTCTTTTTCTGAAGAAAGACAGCTTTCCGGTACTCATCAATGAACCAGCTTACCAGCCATTGGCTTTCCATACTCTGCAGCATGATAGAGGGTGCAATCCGCGCCGTTGTCTTCTTTGCAGCAGAGGATAAACAATCGTTTATTCCAACAGTTTTCTGGCCGGAAAACAATATTGATGTCCAAGACTTCTCACCTGCGGTAAAAACAGCCCTGTCAAAAAAAAAGTGCGTACTGCTTCGACAAAATATCAGCGATGAAGAGACAGGTGAACCTTTTGATCTAATTGCATGTCCACTGTTACTTGACAAGCAGCTCCATGGCGTCATTGTTCTCCAGTTATCCGGTAGAACTCCTGCCAGGCAGCGGGCCACCATGCAGTTAGTGGAGGAGGCGGCTGTCTGGTTTGAAGCCATTATCAATCAACGTGTACTGACCGAAAAGAACCAACTGGTCACCCTGGTTGAACTGGTGGCGTCCTGCATTGAACATGAACGGTTTGAGGAAGCAGCCACCGATGTCGTGACTGATCTCGCCACCAGATTTTCCAGTGACCGTGTCTCTATCGGGTTCCTGCAAGGCCATGAAGTAAAAGTAGAAGCTGTCTCCCATAGCGCCGGATTTGATAGCAAATCAAATCTTATCCGTGACATTGGAGAAGCTATGCATGAAGCCATAGACCAAGACAGCACCATCACCTGCCAGGCAGCAGCTGAACCATCCGTTTTCCTCACACGCTGCCATGAAACCCTGGCCCAGACACATGGAACCGGAGCAATCCTTACCGTACCTTTTGTCGTCAATGGAAATATTACAGGTGCGATACTGGTCGAAAGACCATCCGACAAGCCTTTCGGTCAGACGACGATAAAACATATTGAACAGATCGTATCAATGATTGGCCCCGTGCTGGAAATAAGGCGCCGGGATGAACAGCCCCTGCGGCAGAGAGTAATCACTCTAGGCAAACGCTCCCTCATCAGTATTTTCGGTGCGGGACACATTGGCCTGAAACTCACCATTACCTCTCTTCTTCTCTGTCTTACTTTCCTGACGTTTACTACCGCTAACTATCGTATCACAGGTACCGCAAGGCTGGAGGCCCGAACACAGCTGGCGGTAGTAGCGTCCCAGGACGGGTACATTGCCGAGGCTAACGTCCGGCCCGGGGATATTATCCACAAAGGCGACATTCTCGGCACTCTTGATGACAAAGACCTCCAGTTGGAGAGTCGAAAATGGTCAAGCCAGCTGGATCAGACACAAAAAGAATACCGAAAAGCTCTGGCAAAACATGATCGCTCCGGAGTAAACATCATTAAGGCCAGAAAACTCATGGCTGAAGCCCAGCTGAACCTTGTCAACGAACAACTCAGCCGTACCCGACTTACAGCACCCTTTGACGGCCTTGTTGTCAGCGGAGACCTTAGCCATGCCCTCGGATCCCCTGTTGAGAGGGGCCAGGTATTGTTTACGGTGGCCCCTCTGGATGGCTACCGGGTCGTACTGAAAGTGGATGAGCGCGATATAGGCAGCGTTAAGAAAAGGCAGCAGGGCAATCTGGTCCTGTCCGGCATGGTTGAAAACCCGCTGCATTTTGCAGTGGAAAAAATCACTCCGGTGTCAGTTGTTGAAGAGGGGCGCAACTATTTTCAGGTGGAAGCTAAAATGGACGTAAATACTGACCTGCTTAGGCCCGGCATGGAGGGGGTCGCTAAAATTGATGTCGACCGTCGAAAATTGATCTGGATATGGAGCCATCGGCTTGTTGACTGGATGAGGGTGGCTTTATGGACCTGGCTGCCATAAAGGCAGCTGCCTTTAATCTTTAAATTTTAACTTTTAACTGACATCCATGTCACTCTACAGCAACTACTGGTACCGTGTAGCCGGCATCAAACCGAGTCTGCGCAGTCATGTCCGGCTCAACCGGCATATCTATCGTGGACAAAACTGGTATGTCCTGCAGGATCCCTCCTCCAGCCGCCAGCATAGATTCAATAAAAGTGCCTATACCATCATCGGCATGATGGATGGCAAAAAGACGGTTCAGCAAATCTGGGATGCGGCCATCTCCATGCTTGGTGACGAAGCTCCTACCCAGGATGAAGTTATCCGTCTTCTAGGTCAACTCCATTTCACCGATGTTCTGCAAGGCGATATTTCTCCCGACATGCAGGAGGTACTTGATCGCCGTGATAAACAGCGCGGTAAATGGAAGCAGCGGTTGATGAATCCCTTTGCTCTGCGCTTTCCATTGCTCGACCCCGATCAGTTTCTGGTAAAGTGGATGGGTCTTGTAAAACCGTTTTTCGGCCGGATGGGTGTCCTTCTATGGTTCCTGGTAGTGGGATCGGCAGTTATTCTTGCCATCCTCAACTGGCCGGAACTGACCCGTGACATGGCGGACCGGGTATTGACACCGAAAAATATGCTCCTTCTCTGGCTCGTCTATCCGGCTGTCAAACTGCTGCACGAATTAGGCCATGCCTTTGCCACTCGAATCTGGGGTGGCGAAGTGCATGAAATGGGCATTATGCTTCTCGCCTTCACGCCCATCCCCTATGTGGAAGCATCCGCCTCCGCCGCCTTTCCCGACAAACGAAAACGAATGGCCGTAGCCGCGGCAGGCATGGCCGTGGAGCTGTTTGTCGCCGCGCTGGCCCTCTTTCTCTGGCTGAACATTGAATCAGGGCGAGTCAGTGCCATTGCCTATAATGTGATGTTGATCGGCGGCGTATCCACCCTCCTGTTCAACGGCAACCCCCTGCTGCGCTTTGACGGCTATTACGTGCTTGCGGACTGGATCGAAACGCCCAATCTAGGCGGGCGCTCGATTCGCTATCTCGGCTACCTGCTGAAACACCACCTTTTCGGTATTGAGGAGGCCACATCACCGGTTACCGCTCCGGGAGAACGAGCCTGGTTTGTCTGCTACGGTATCGCCTCTTTTTTCTACCGTCTGTTCGTACTGGCGGCTCTGACTCTATTTGTCAGCAGCAAGTTTTTTTTCGTCGGTGTCCTCATCGCATTTTGGGCGATCTATACTCAGATTATTCTTCCTGTAGTTCGCAACTGCTCCATGTTCTACAACAGCACCGGTGGACGTCAAAAACGAACACGCTTTATCATGGCCTCCCTGGCAATTGTTTTTACTGTGGCGGTTATGCTTTTTGTTATTCCGGCCTCTCTCAAAACCAGCGCCCAGGGTTTTGTCTCTCTGCCCGAACTCTCCCGGGTTCGTGCGGGAACAACATGTTTTATAAGTGAGGTCCTTGGGCAGGACGGTACCATGGTAGACGCCGGTAATTCGTTGCTCCGCTGCGAAGATCCCTTTCTTGAATCTGAAGTTCGAGTGCTTGAAGCAAATCTTGCCGAATCTGAAGCCAAGTATAAAGCTGAACCGCTCCAGTCCCGTGCGCAGCGTGAAATCCTCAAGGAGGAAATAGCCTCGGTCAGCGCCGATCTGGCCCGTGCCCTTGAACGCAGGCATGAGTTAACCATCCGCAGTCCCAGCAAGGGTCTCCTGGTATTGCATGAGGCCCGTAATCTGCCCGGACGCTTTGTCGAGCAGGGAACTCTTCTCGGCTATATTATGGGAACATCCGAGTCTACCGTGGTTGTGGTCGTCAAACAATCCGATATCGCCCTGGTTCGGGAACGAACCAGAAGTGTCAAACTCAGGCGCGCCGGAAATCTTGATACACCATTGACTGTCACTATTGACAGGGCAATTCCGGCGGCAAGTGACTTGCTGCCAAGTCCGATCCTCGGCTCCACCGGCGGTGGAAATATCCCAGTTAATCCTTCCGACCCGAAGGGAAGGCAGACATTAACACAAACATTCCAGTTTGAAATCAAATTGGCAATCGATCAAAATAATATCAGGGTCGGGGAACGGATATATGCTCTGTTTGATCACGGCTATGAACCGCTGGCTCTGCAATGGTACCGTTCTCTCAGACAGCTGTTCCTTCGTGAGTTCCATGTCTAATTCACATTCCTCTCATTCCCTTTCCCTGCTGCGGCCGGGCTTCGCCTGCGGCAGTTACCCAGAACGTCCGCAAACTTCCGCCGGGTGGCTGCAAAAGACAGCCCACTCTCTGACCGGAATTATGAAAACCGGTGATATACCACGATTGCGTTTCCGCCGTACCATCGCCGCCATCCATCATCACGGGCAGCTGTTCGAAAAACTTAACGACGCAGAACTGGCAGTAAAGTGCCAAGACATCCGCTTACAGCTCCACAAGCAGGGGTTGGCTGATGATCTCATTGAACAGGCCTTTGCGCTGGTGCGGGAAACCGCCGGCAGAACCATCGATATGCGCCATTTCGACACCCAGCTGATGGGCGGATGGATTATGGTTCACGGCGGACTGGCGGAAATGGAAACCGGAGAGGGTAAAACATTCACTGCAGTTCTTGCCGCTGCCTGTGCCGCGCTTGCCGGCATCCCGGTGCACATCGTCACAGTTAACGATTACCTCGTCACCCGCGATGCGCAGCTGATGGGACCGATTTACCGGGCGCTCGGCCTGAGCGTCGGTGCAGTTACCTCGGACATGGATGCTGCTATGCGGCGTGATACTTATAGATCTGACATCACCTACTGCACAAACAAGCAGCTTGCCTTTGATTACCTGCGCGATCGCATTCTGCTCGGCAACGACCACGGACGATTGCGATTACAGCTTGAACAGCTGCATGATGATAACGCCCGCACCGAACGTCTGTTTCTTCGAGGACTCTGTTTCGCCATCATTGACGAGGCAGACAGTGTTCTCATTGACGAAGCCCGCACTCCACTGATTATTTCACGCCAGGGGGATAGTTCTGAAGAAACACAAAATTATCTACAGGCTATGGAAATTGCCGGTAAACTTGAAAATGAAATAGACTTTACTCTGAATCAGACTGAACACCAGGTAAAATTAAGCGAAAAAGGGAGTGCACGTCTGGCCGATACGGCAAAATTGATGGGTGGCATATGGAACGGCATCAGGTACGGGGAAGAACTGGTGTGTCAGGCCCTTTCCGCTCAATATCTGTACCAGCGTGACCGCCATTACCTGGTACACAACAACAAGGTATTGATTATTGATGAAAATACCGGCAGGGTGATGGCGGACCGCTCCTGGGAACGGGGACTGCATCAGATGATAGAAATAAAGGAAAACTGCGAGGTTACCGGACGGAAGGAGCATATGGCCAGATTGACTTACCAGCGTTTTTTTCGTCGCTACCTTCGTCTGGCGGGTATGACGGGGACAGCCCGGGAAGTCCGCCGCGAACTCTGGTCGATCTACCACTTACCGGTATTGAAGGTAGCCACAAACAGACCCAACCTGCGAAAAAGCGAAGGCCGGCGTATATATAGTGATAGCAGAGAGAAATGGGTTGCCGTCGTGGAACACATCCGCAAGGTCCATCTGCGGGGACGTCCACTACTCGTAGGCACCAGATCGGTTGCCGACTCCGAATATCTCAGTACACTGCTCGATGAATGCGGGCTTTCCCATCAGGTACTCAACGCACGCCAGGATGAACAGGAAGCTGAGATTGTCGCCAGGGCTGGTGAAAAGGGCTGCATCACCGTTGCCACAAATATGGCGGGCCGGGGTACCGATATCCCTCTCGGCCCTGGTGTTGTAGAAATCGGCGGCCTGTACATCATCGCCACCGAACGTAACGAAGCACGACGCATCGACCGCCAGCTCTATGGACGCTGCGGACGCCAGGGCGACCCAGGCAGCTATAAATCAATCCTCTCCCCTGACGATGAACTCCTGAGGAATTACCTGGCTGAACCTATCCGCCGCTTCCTCGCCCGCCTGATAAGTAAAGACAGCATCGTAGCGCAGCGGATAAGCCTGCTTACCATGCGTATTGCCCAGTCTGGCCGGGAACGCAGATATCTGCGTATGCGTCGCGACCTGCTGCAGATGGATGAGCAGCTCGGAAAACTGCTCGCCTTCAGCGGACGAATGGAGTAAACGGCCGGGGAAGATAACACTTTAACTACAAAACAGTAATTCGACTTACAAAATTGTAACAACGGGGAGTAACCACAAATGAAACGACAAATCAATCCTGCTTATTTTATTATGATGTTCCTGTTCGGTGGCATTACAGCCGGACCTGCACTGGCGGCCGACCCTGTCGAATATGAGGGACTGATTGAGGCCTATGAGATGGTGGATGTTGGCACCCCGGTGGAAGGGGTTGTCGATAGGGTTAATGTAAAAAGAAGTGCCCTGGTGAAAAAGGGGGAGACTCTGGTTCACCTGGAATCCTCAGTGGAAAACGCCGTTGTCCAGCGCTCACAGGCAATGGTTAAGATCGAAGGGGAAATAAAAGTCCAGAAAGAACAGCTTGCCTATGCCCAGCGTAAAAATACACGGGTCGAGGAGCTCTTTGCAAGCGAGGCCATTTCTGCCGAAAAAAAGGACGAGGCGGCAACCGAAGTAAGCCTTGCCCGTGCCCATCTGCAAAAAGCCACAGAAAACAGAATGCTTGCCAGACTTGATCTTCAGCGTGCCAAGGCGATGCTTGCTCAGCGCACCATCAAAAGTCCGGTCGCAGGAGTCGTTGTCGAACGATTCGTCTCACCGGGGGAATTTGTCGACACCCAGCCGCTGCTGAGAGTAGCACAGCTTGACCCCCTGCGGGTTGAAGTCGTACTTCCCGTTGCGATGTTCCGGGATATCACTCCGGGCATGAAGGCTGAAATCAGACCCGAAACTCAGGAGGAGGGGGACTACATTGCCACGGTAGCTATCGTAGACCGGGTAATCGATCCGGCAAGCGGCACCTTTGGTGTGCGTCTTGAACTGCCCAATCCCGAATACAGGCTGCCCGGCGGACTCAAATGCATGGTGCGGTTTCTTGACGATGCAACTTCGCCTGCAAAAAAGATTGAAAATAAGGAAGAAACGGACAAAATCGCAGCTGTTTTGCAACCGGAATCGCTTCTCATCGGCAGTCCACAGTAAACCTGAAAAACATAGCATAAAGAAACAGTGGTAAAACGATATTCCAAACTCCATCCACCGATCTTTGAAGAACTGGAACCCCGCCTGCTCTTTTCCGCCGATATTGCACAAGCTCTGGCCATCGATGCGGTGGAACAGGATTTTGAGGAACCGGTAGTTGCTGCCGATCTGGAACCGGTTGCAGAACCGAGTGCTGTTATCATTGTTGCACCTGTGGAAGAAGAGGTTACTGTATCATCTCCTCAGCCGATGGAGCCAAACACTGTTAACGTTGACCTGCCGACAGAAGAAACTGAAATCGATACCGGCCTTAAACTAGAACCTGAAGGTACTGTGCCAGACAGTACGATCACGGACGTTACAGTAATCGACAGTACAGCCAGCTCCGAAGGGGATCATTCAATAACGGAGTCAGTAGAATCTTCACCGGTATCAGCAAGTAATGAACTGGTGCTGGTCAACGACAATGTCCACGACTACGAACAGCTGGTGGCGGACATTGAAGAAAGCGATGACCAGACACGCTCCATCGAGGTTGTTATCCTTGATGATGAGGAGGACGGCATCGATCAGGTCAGTGCCATTCTCGCTGAGTATAAAGATCTTGATGCAATCCATATCATCACCCATGGCAGGGATGGTGCCTTTGCCCTGGGCTCGGACTGGGTCGACAGCAGCAGCCTGACAGACAACGGCGACGCTGTTTCCACCTGGGCCGACTCTCTCTCTGAGGATGCCGACATCCTTCTCTATGGATGCAATATTGCCGGTGATGAAGATGGCCGGGAGTTGACCGATACTCTGGCAGGTCTCACCGGAGCCGATATTGCCGCGTCTGCTGATATGACAGGCCACGCTTATCTCGGTGCGGATTGGCAGCTTGAGCATGAAGTCGGCACAATAGAATCTTCCCTTCCTCTCAGTGAGCAGGGTACCGCCTCCTGGAATAACGTCCTTGCCAGCCTCAGTGTCACTACAACCAATGATGTGATCAACGGTGACACGTCCTCGATCGCAAACTTAATTATCACCCCTGGTGCTGACGGCATCTCCCTGCGCGAGGCGATCATCGCTGCAAATAACACAGCTGGTGCCGACACCATAACACTGGCAGCAGGCACCTACACCCTGAGCATTGCCGGAGATAGCGAAAATCTCGGCCTAACCGGTGATCTGGATATCACCGACGATCTAACCATTACCGGACTTGGGATCGGCTCATCCATTATCGATGGCAATCTACTCAACGACCGGATATTTCATGTCGATTCCGCTTTGGGGACGGTGACCATCTCAGGTGTCACCATTAAAGGCGGCGACGGACGACCAGGAGTTGATGAAGGTGGTGGTCTATATGTTCAAAACGGCACTGTTAACTTATCCCAGGTGCTGGTGACTGGAAATTTTGCAAAAACCGGCGGCGGCATCTCTAATGCAGATGTACTGACGTTAACCGATGTAACGATCGACAACAATCTATCCGAATCAATCGGTGGTGGCCTGAAGGCAACAAATGCAACAAGCACTACCCTGCTGAACGTCACTATCAGCAACAACGTCAACGAAAGCAACAGGGGAGGAGGTGTATTTAATACAGGAACTTTAAACGCCACCAACGCAACCGTGAGCGGCAATACAACCTCAAGCGATGGTGCCGGGATATACACCGCTGGAAATATAACGCTTACGAATGTCACCATAAGCGGCAATACTGGCGGGAGCGAAGGTGGAGGGTTATATGTCGCTGACACTGCAACGCTTATAAATGTCACCATCACCGACAATAAAGCTTTATTGGGAAGCGGCATATTCTCAAAAAGCGCTGCGCTCGCGCAGTTGAAGAATACGATTGTGGCGGGTAACCTTGACGTCGCAGATATCTTCGGCAGTGCAGGGACGTTTAGCTCACAGGGCAATAATCTTATTGGTGACAAGGGAGCAGTCACAGATTTCGTCCATGGCGTTAACGGAGATCAGGTTGGGACCGCGGCGAGCCCGGTTGATCCTCTGCTTGATGTACTGGCTGATAATGGCGGCTCGACTTTAACCCATGCCCTGCTTGCTACCAGCACTGCTATCGACGGAGGTACAAATACTGGTGCGCCCGCAACCGACCAGCGCGGTGTGGTCCGTGATGCGACGGCAGATATAGGAGCGTATGAGTTTGTAGCCAACAGTGCGCTGGTCAATACTGTCCCTGGTTCACAAACGATCGATGAAGACACAACTCTAGTATTTAACTCTACTAACGGTAACCTTATTTCCATCAGTGATCCAGATGTTGGTATAGACATCATGGAAACTACGATCAGTGTAAATGACGGTACCCTAACTTTATCGGGTACGACTGGACTTACTTTTGTTTCCGGTAGCGATGGTAGTGGTTCGATGACTATACAAGGTACTTTGACAGACATAAATACTGCGCTTGATGGATTAAATTATACACCAACTTTAGACTATAATGGTAGCGATACCCTCACTATAGATACACTAGATTCTGAGCTTGTTACTTTGAATATTGACGCTAGCCTGCAGGGCTACTACGAATTTACCAATGCAGATCCTGCAACTGATTCGAGCCCCGCTGGTACTAACAGCGGCAGCCTTGAGGGCAATGCAACAATTGTTACCGACGGCACCCGTGGCGAGGTATTGAGCCTTGATGGTGACGGCGATTACGTGGAAATTGCCTCCATCTTTGGTCAACCCGCCGATGTAACGCTCGCTGTATGGGTCAACTACAGCGCGATTGACACAAGCGGCGGCGAAGTGATCTCTATTGGCGATGCAATAGTACTACGCGTTGACACTGGGGTAGAAGGCGTAAAAGGTTTTTATCACGACGGGTCTGGTTGGGTCGGCCTTAATTCAGGTGTCGATATTTCCGATGGCGCTTGGCACCACATTGCCTATACGGTCAACGACTCCACCAACGAGCAAGCGCTGTATATCGACGGTGTCTCGGTATTAACCGGAGGCATGGCGACGTCGGTCGACTATGGCACGGGTTTCAGCACCACACGCATCGGTGCTCATCCTAATAATAGTGCAATCTATGACTTCAACGGCTTAATCGATGATGCACGCATCTATGACCGCGCCCTGTCCGCTAGTGAAATTGCAAACCTGGCCAATGATATCAATCTACAAGATAGCGATACAGTCGCAATCACGGTCACCCCGATTAACGATGCCCCGTCGCTATCCATTATTGGCGATCAAACTGTCGATGAGGGTACTGAACTCACATTTACTGCAACTGCAAATGACCCCGACATCCCAGCTAACACCCTCACTTTCAGCCTCGATGCTGCTTCAATTGCACTGGGCATGACCATCACCGCTGATGGTGATTTCTCTTGGACACCGACAGAGGCACAAGGCGGGTTAACACCCGATGTTACTATTACTGTAACCGATTCTGGGACAGGAAACCTGGTTGACTCTGAGATATTTACTATTACCGTAGGCGATATCAATACTGCTCCAGTTTTAGCTGCCATAGGTAATCAGACTGTTGATGAACTGGCCACATTGTCTTTCACTGCAACTGCTACTGATTCTGATCTTCCAGCAGACACATTAACCTTCAGTCTCGATGCTGCTTCTGAAGCGTTGGGAATGACGATTACTGCTGACGGTGATTTTTCATGGACTCCGACGGAAGCTCAGGGCGGATTAACTCCTGATGTTACAATTACTGTAACTGATTCTGGGACAGGAAATCTCTTTGATTCTGAAACCCTCACCATCACCGTTAATGATGTGAATACCGCACCGGTATTAGCTGCCATCGGCAACCAGAGCATTGATGAGCTGGCAACTTTGAGTTTCACTGCAACGGCAATGGATACTGATCTGCCTGCTGATACTTTAACCTTCAGCCTGGATGCCGCATCCATTACCGCCGGCATGACGATTGATGCCAGTAGCGGCGCATTTAGCTGGACACCAACAGAATCTCAGGGTGGCACAATACCATCAGTCACCATCACCGTGACTGATAATGGCACCGGTAATTTAGTGGATAGTGAAACCTTTACCATTACTGTTGGTGATGTAAATACTCCACCTGTATTAGCAGCGATCGGAAATCAAAGCGTTGATGAGTCAGCAACGCTCTCATTTACCGCCACCGCTATAGATTCCGATCTCCCGGCAGATACATTAACCTTCAGTCTTGATGCAACCTCTATCGCAGCTGGCATGACCATCACTGCCGGTGGCGAATTCTCCTGGACTCCAACTGAGGCACAGGGTGGAACTACACCTTCTGTCACTATTACTGTTACCGATTCCGGAACCAGTAATCTCGTAGACAGTGAAACTTTTACTATCACAGTTAATGACCTTAATACTGCTCCAGTACTGAATCCCATAGGTAATCAGACTGTCGACGAGCTGACAACTCTGTCCTTTACCGCTACAGCGACCGACTCAGATATCTCCGCCGACACCCTAACCTTCAGCCTTGATACTGCCTCCATTGCCGCTGGTATGTCAATTACAGCAGGCGGCGATTTCACCTGGATCCCGACTGAAGCTCAGGGCGGATTAACACCCTCCGTTACCATTACCGTCACCGACTCAGGTACCGGCAACCTGATTGATAGTGAGACTTTCACTATCTCCGTTGTTGAAATCAATCATTCACTTGGTGCGGTTTACGACCTTAACCCGGCTTCCAACAGTGCCTTTGAAAATGCGTCAACCGGTTCAGTTGTCGGCATCACGGCTCATGCCATCGACCCAGATGGTACAGAGACGGTAACCTATTCACTTACAAACGATTCCGGCGGCCTCTTCACCATCGATGCCAACACTGGTGTCATTAGCGTTGCCGGCGGCCTGGATTATGAAACTGCCACCAGTCATACGCTGACGGTTCGCTCTCAATCAACGGACGGGAGCTTCAGTGAGGCGAATTTTATCTTACAAATTTTAGATATTTATGATAGCGTTTCAGATAACACCCCTGACACTGAACCCACAGGTGACAGCGTAACGCCCCCAAATGATGACACCGACCCAACGGTTGACAATGAAGATACTGTTATTGTTGTGCCTCCTGTTGACGATGGACTTCCTGATTTATACTATGAAAACGATGAATTACATGACACTTCTGATATACCTGTAGCTGATTTTGTACCCGGTAATCCTGAAACACAAGAAGATCCTGATGTTAAAACGGAGAAAGAAGATAAAGCCGTGCCGACGTCCAACCCGGAGGATACAAATCAGGCTTTCGACATCACTAACCAGAAGGACACTTTGCTCACTTCAGAACCCCAAACCTACATCCAGTTAGTTTCTCAGACAAGGGAATCTACAAACAGCGTAAGACCGGTGCATAAGGAAAATAATGGTGGTGCATTACTTAAAGTGGTCAAGATGGCGACAAAAGAAACCTTGGATTTTATCGCTCCTCCCGTCTCAGCATCTCCCATTTACCTGGAATCTCCTGATCTTGGTAGGTCTATAATGGAAAATGGAACCATGCGCGCCCAGCTTGATACCATGCATCAAGACATTGATCAAGCTTTTGAAAGAGCTGAAGAAGAACATAAGATCGTGGTTTATGTGGCCAACGGCATCTCCGCATCCTTTGCTGTTGGAGCGGCAAGCTATCTGCTGCGGGCTGGTTCCCTGATGTCAAGTTTCC
Organism: Desulfofustis sp.; assembly: GCA_030145365.1. Lineage (GTDB taxonomy): Bacteria > Desulfobacterota > Desulfobulbia > Desulfobulbales > Desulfocapsaceae > JABDQA01. Next base: position 14,399 of record JAQYVS010000308.1, read on the forward strand.
TGGCAACAGTTCCAATCTGGAAGGGTTTTGATCCCGTTGCTATCCTGGTCGCACCCAGGAAAAAACGAAAGAAAGACGAAAAAACGGTTCACGAAAACGAATCTCAATCCCTGACAGATACTGAACAAAAGGCTGAGAACATGTTCGCTGTGGAGGACAGTCAATAATGCGCATTACTCCTGCCGTACGAATCAGTCTTGGCCTGGTTTCTTTAACCATCAGCCTGCTTCTTCTTGGCAAGTTAATAGGTTTTGCCCCTGATCGGACCAAATCAGTCATTGATTCAAGAACAAACCTCTCTGAAGCCCTGGCAGTGCAGTTTTCAACTGCGGCTCAAAGGGGTGATTTCTCCTTAATCAGAGAAACTCTGCAGTCCATGGTTAAAAGAGAAAATGATATCAAGTCTGCTGCCATGCGCAATGCTAAAGGAGACCTCATTGCCGAGGCGGGCGAGCATCTGGTTCACTGGCAGCCCCCACCCGATGGCCGCTCGAGCCCAACTCATGTTCAGATTCCCATATTCAAAGATAAAAATCTCTGGGCAATGATTGAGGTCAGTTTCACCCCATTATGGGTTAATAATATAACAACAGGTTTTAGAAATTCGTATTTCAGCTTAATCCTTTTCGTCGGCTGCACAGGTTTTGCCGGTTATTTCCTGATGATGAAAAGGACTCTGCGTGAACTTGATCCATCCGCAGTTGTTCCAGGCAGAGTGCAGGCCGCTTTTGATGTACTGAAAGAAGGTGTCCTGATTCTTGATGAAAAAGAGCAGATTGTTCTTGCCAACACTTCATTTGCCGAGATTCTCGGCACTCCCCCCTCGAAGCTTATCGGTTTTAAAGGATCCGAACTCGGCTGGAAAGACTGCAATTCACTGGACTTCCAAAAACAACTGCCGTGGATTCAGATAAACAACGATAAAAAGAGTTCGGTCACAGCTCGCCTGATTCTTGAGAGGAGAGACAAAACCGCAATTACCTTCATAGTCAATGCAGTACCTGTCCTTGACGGCAGGGGAAAACCTCGTGGAGTCCTCGTAACATTTGACAACATAACGGAGCTGGAAGAAAAGAACGAAGAACTGAGCCTGACTGTCAATCGACTGCAGACGACCACAGAAGAAGTGCAGACCAAAAACATGGAACTGGAGTTTCTTGCCTCCCATGACCCCTTGACACTTCTTCTTAACAGGAGAGCCTTTAATCGGCTACTCAATAAGGTGTTCACCGAGGCACAGGGCAACGGGAAAGAATTGTCGTGCATTATGTGCGATATAGATCACTTTAAATCGGTTAACGACCGCTATGGCCACGCCACGGGGGATAAAGTAATCAAGATGGTGGCCGGCGTGCTGCAGGAAAAATCGCGCGAAAACGATCTGGCCGGCCGCTATGGCGGCGAAGAATTTTGTATTGTTTTACTGAACATTGACATAAAAACAGCAACCAGCATCGCTAATCGAATTCGGCTGGCCATACAGGAAGATTCCTCAACAGGTGTCCAGATAACCATGAGTTTTGGTATCTCCTCGCTGCAGCAAAATCCCAATGAGCCTGCTGAGCTGATCAATCAGGCTGACAAGGCGCTTTTTATTGCCAAGGAGAGCGGCAGGAATCTCATTGTCTGCTGGGGCGATGATGAGGTTTCGCCACCAAACCTCTCCCCCCAGGCTCTTCCTCAAGCCGAAAGTGTTGGCGGCCAGGATGAAGTCCAACAATTGACCATTCGTTTACGAGAACTTGAGGTGCTGGCGGAAAAGCGTTCTCAGGAACTGAAACACTACACAGCCTATGATGTCCTCACAGGCCTGCCTAACAGAACTCTATTTTATGACCGCGTCACGCAGGCGCTGGCCAGAGGAAGGCGCTTTAATAATATCATCGCTCTCCTGTCTGTGTCTGTCGATGCTGTTCAGCGTATCAACGAAACTCTTGGGCACAAAATGGGAGACCTGCTCTTTCAGGAGATCAGCAAAAGATTAGCTGAAACACTGAGAGACGTTGATACTGTGGCTAAGCTGCCTTCCTCCTCCCTGTTACCTACAGTTTCCCGTCTCGGTCAGGAAGATTTCGGCATACTGCTGACCGACCTGCAGGAAGTGAACGCCATTACCTGGATTGTACAGCGCATTATGAAATTATTTGAGAGGTCTTTCCATATCGATGGAACAGAGGTCTATACGGCTGCAAATATCGGCGTCTCCATCTATCCTCATGACGGGAATTCCCCTGCAGTGCTCGAAAAAAATGCGGTTGCAGCCAGGAACCACGCTCGAGATCAGTTGGGATTGAATCGGTATTATTTTTATTCCGATAACATCAATCAGGTTTCGATCAAACATACAGTGATAGAAAGCAAACTGCACAGGGCTATTAAAAATGACGAATTCATCTTGCACTACCAACCAAAATTAAACGCACTGACTGGATCCATAATTGGAGTAGAGGCTCTCATACGATGGGATGATCCCGATACCGGTTTGGTACCCCCATATCAGTTTATACCCATTGCTGAGCATTCTGGGCTCATTGGAACAATCGGTGACTGGGTGCTTGATACTGCCTGCAAACAGGCTCGATTGTGGCTTGATATGGGAATTGAAAATTGCAATGTGGCTGTTAATTTTTCAGCTAAACAATTTCGTCAAAAAGATCTTGCCGCCAAGGTAAAAGAAATTTTGAAAAGATATAATCTCGATCCGTCACACTTTACAATGGAGGTTACAGAGAGTCTAATGATGGAAAATATGACAACCTCCATCAAGGTTCTTAGAGAAATTCGTAAATTGGGCGCAAGCATTGCCCTTGACGATTTCGGCACCGGATATTCATCGCTTGGTTACCTGAAAAATTTCCCCTTGACTCATATTAAAATCGATCGATCTTTTATGGCGAATGTCGAAACAAACGAAAAAGATGCAACCCTGATAAAATCAATAATCAAAATGGCCCACGCTATGAATCTCAAGGTAACTGCCGAGGGGGTTGAAACTGAGGGCCAGGTAGACCTGCTTAAACAATTTGGCTGTGACGAATTGCAGGGCTTCCTTTTCAGCAAGCCTGTTCCTGAAAATAAGGCTACCCCTTTGCTTCAAAACGGACGGAAAAAAAGCAGTTGGAGAGTTTAAAATTTAAAGATAAAAACCAGGAAAAATTTTTATTCAAGTAAAAAAATAGAAAACCTGTAAAGTTCAAAGTGAATAATACTCAGCAGGTCCTTTAACTTTTAATTGATTTTCGAGGTCTGTATGAATTCCACATGGAGAGATGTCACTGGAGCAGCAAAACTCATTTCTTTACCTGGCGTCTACTTCCGCCTGAAAAATATCCTTGATGATCCGGATTACGCCATGGCCGAGGTTGCAGTAGTAATCAGCCAGGACCCGGCAATAACCCTACGTCTGCTGCGTATAGTCAACAGCTCTCTTTATGGATTTGCCGCAAAGATTGAAACTGTGGGCCGGGCCATAACTCTGCTTGGCACACAACAAGTACATGATCTTGTTCTGTCCACCTCCGTCGGCCAGGCCTTTAAGGGGATATCCAACGACATTATGGATATGACCCGATACTGGAGACACAGCGTTTATTGTGCAGTAACCTCACGCCGACTGGCCGCCCTGTGCAGCGGCTGCAAAAAAGAACGCCTTTTTGTTGCCGGTCTCCTGCATGATATCGGTCACCTTGTCATGTACCAGACAATCCCCGAGCTGTCCCAACAGGCCATTTTAAAGGCCGAAGAAAGTGGCACCCCTCTGTACAAGATTGAACAGGACATAATTGGTTTTGATTATGCCAGGGTTGGTGCCGAACTTATGCAGGGATGGTCTTTGCCGGAAAGTTTGAAGGAGACAACGATGTTCCATGTGGAACCCGAAAATGCTAAAAAATATCCCCTTGAAACAGCACTGGTTCACCTGGGCTCACTGTTGACAAAAGCTGATAACGGCGGTGGTGTGTTCAACGAGGGAGCCTTGACAGCGGCCCCCCCAGCCTGGGAGATCACCGGGCTTTCCCCAGAAGATTGTACATCCCTTCGGGAGAAAATTGTTGAAGAGACAGGGGAGGTCATGAATATTATTTTCCCTCGGCAACAAACTGCTTAGTTCTAATCCCTCTACTTCTAACTACAGAAAAATAATCACAGTTACAGAACCTGCCTCCACTCTCCTTCCTTCACGGATATATCCTTATATCTCATTAATATTCGGCACAGAATATTAACTAGTGCCCGTCCAGAAACGGTCTTTTCCCCTAGTTCTTCGTTGCAGGAAAATTTTTATCCTCCGGTAAGCGAGGTACGAGACTCAGAGATATCACCTATATGCCTGTGGTAAATTTTTTCTTGCGCCTTGATTTAGCACAAAAAATCTCGTTTCTGGATGGACACTAAATATAAAAACAATTAGACACACCGGCTTGGTTTGTTATAACCGAAAAAAAATTTTCCCCCGCCAAAGGCATACCCAGACAACGGCATAGTTGGATAAAACGATGATTAAAATTTTACAACCCAAAGAATATATATACAAAATATCAATAACACATTAATAAATGGGGAGTTCGTTTATTGAATGAGAAGAATCTTCGCCACTATCCAATATGCCTATCCAAATCTATCGCATTTCACTTCTGGTTGTTGCCTTCAGCATCGCCATTTTTTCTCTATCCAGTGCAAATGAAGAAAATAAATCCATACATATAAAAGATATAGCAACATCATATCTCGGTAAAATACAAGATAATGAGATTGTCCTCAGTCTTGATGATCTGATCTATATCGCTTTGAAAAACAACCAAATGATTGAGGTTATAAGGCAGCAAGAGGCGCAGAGTCAGGGCCAACTCATCCAGGCGAAATCGGGATACCTGCCGCATCTCACCCTTGACGGTAGTTACAACTATACCAAGCAAAAAAATTCGGCTCCCTCAAGTAGTTATGAAAATGTTCCCAACAATGTTGAGCAGACAGTACAGAAGCTAGATGATGTCGAAGAGGATGACGTGCTGCACGCAGCAGCCAGACTTTCCCAATTGATCTACGATTTCGGTAAGACAACAGGAACTATTGACGTTGGCAAATCAAACCTGGAAGCAGTGAAAGCACATCTGCAGAGACAGGTACAAGATATTATTTTTCAGGTAAAAGAGGCATATCATAACGTACTCGAAAAGAGACGGTTGATTGATGTTGCCAGCGAATCAGTTAAAAGTTTTCAGCAACACCTGGATCGGGCAAAGGTTTATCATAAAGCAGGTGCACGGACCAGATTTGACGTTATCAACGCCGAAGTTGAGCTTTCAAACAGCAAAATGGATCTGCTGGCGACACAATATGATTTAAAAAAAGCCAGAGTCGCTCTTGAACAGATACTGGGTAAAAAACTAAATCAAGGCAGATATACATTATACAATGACGAGGTGAACATAGATAACATTCTTGAAACCATGCCTCCTGTTCCCGAGACCCTTAGCAAACTGATAGAAAAGGCAATCAAACAGCGTCCTGATATTACTCAAATCAAACAGCTATCTGAGGCGGCCCAAGCGAATCTGGACCGTGTCAGTGGGGACTACTGGCCAACTGTCTCTGCCGAAGCAAATTATAATGATTATGATACCGATTTGTCCCTGTATAAAGACAGCTGGGAAGTAGGCGTTACCGCCACTTGGGAGTTATTTTCAGGATTTCACACAAAAGGTGCCGTGGCTGAAGCCCAAGGACGCCTGCTTGAAAACATAGCCCAGCTTCAAGACCTGAAGCTGCTGGTGGTTAGAGAGGTAACGGACAGTTATCTCCAAACCGAGGAAAACCGGGATAGCGTAAAAATAGCCATGGAAACTTTAGAGCTTGCCAAAGAGAATGTTCAACTTGCAAAGAAAAGGTACCAGTCTGGAGCATCTGATGTAGTTGAATTTACTGATGCTCAACTCAATTTGACAAAGACGCGAAACGACCTTGTAGTAACCTACTATGGTTATCTAACCGCCTTAGCCAGCATCGAACACACCACAGGGAGTTTTTCAAAAGAGTAAATTTTCCGGTACCAGGATTGCCAAAGGCAAGAATATTTTCACGTCTCTCTAAAAAGGAACCATCCAGTAACGCATTCACCAATCTATTGATTCCTGACGGAAGCAGTGACCGATCAAACGGTATACCACCCAGGGTTACACCGAGGTCTGACATATGGGTAAAGTCGGACTGACTCAACTTACCGGGTTGATGTTTCTGTGGAAAATAGACCTCCCGGGCGGGTTCCTCAAGAGCACGCCAGTGCTTTACCCGTCGTTGGAAAGTATGCAACTGACCATCGCTGAAACGACCGGGATTTTCACGCTGTAAATACTGAAAGAGTGTTTTGGCCTCCAATCCATCATTGATTTCAAGAAAGGGTTTTACAATAACTTCTGCAGGAGGACGGAGGCCATCCTTTTGCCAGAGTCTGTATCCCTCAATCACCCATGACAATATCCCTGGCAATTCTACCTCCAGTTTTTCAGGCAAGTCTTTATCTCGTTCATCAACCACATAGGGCATTCACTCGCTTTTCTGTAATCAACCTCTATCAACTGTGTCAGGTAGTGTGAGCGTTTATGCTCTAGCACTACACCAGATTTCAGGCCAATGGTTCTCGCATCCAATTCATTATGGAACAAGGAGGATTCGAGTTCCCAGAAAGTTGTTCTATTCTCATTTCAGACGGTTCTGTAATTGAGTTAAAAGTTATTGAAGGCCAAGGAGTTGGTGAAAGAAGAACCGTTTCAATGTCTGTAGAAGGTTTTTCATCTGCATCAAATGCAGAAAAACAAGGATTGAAGCTTTCAGCAGCAATTTTATGGGCAGCCGTAGCTCAACATGTTCCATTGCGATTAAATTATCATACACCATTTCCTTCGATTGCTTATGATCGTACACAGCCTAAAAATCGAGGAATTTTTATTTCAGGTAACGCTTATAGTTATTCAAGATTCCCCATATTTATTGAAAAGATTCAGCAAATATTTGAATCACAATCATTATTCGATAATAAAATATGATTCTTCCGAGTTAATCGTACTATTTCGTATCGCCCATTACTACAGGCTTGTAGGCGAGGCAAAGAAGTAAGAAGCTGTCCATTGGCATATTTTATCGCTTCAAATTTATTCTATCTTCCCCTTCCCTCCCTTTGAAAAAGGGCAGGGAGAAGAGATTGCATAATGAAGAGTTCTAAACCTCAGAAAGTCGAGCAAGTTTACAGGATTCAATCACTGTAGAACCCTCCTTATCTTTTGCTTGGTTGCTTGGATAAGGACTACATGTCCATTATTTTTTCTACCTTTTTGTCAAGTACACTTCATTCGGAAGAACCCTAAAAGTAGACACATTAAGGTCTAGCCCGAGTTTCCTAATTACAAATCATGATTCTTGTAAGATGCTGTAAATAAAGGGAATATATCTACAAAGCACTATGCCCTAAAAAACAACTTGATAAATCGCTTGCAGCGCCTGCTAAATAAAGCTTGACAAGTTCATCCTATGCCCTAAAATAGCTCCTTGAATATACAGGGAGGGATATATGGAGCGACTTGAGATTAAAAAGATCAG
>JAQYVS010000327.1 GCA_030145365.1 Desulfofustis sp.
TGTTGGCATGGACCCGGAATCTGTTATCAAGAACGGTCGTGTGGTTGACACGGTCGATCTTAAACGCCGAGTGAAGCTTTTCAAAGATCATCAGCGAGACGGCTATGGCGCCATTATTGTACAGGCTAACGTTGAAGATACTCGCTTGGGCGTTCAGGAATATGCAATAGAAAAACTTGGGGTAGAGTGTGTGGAACTCAAGTGGGGTCAGGGTGCCAAGGATATCGGCGGCGAAGTTAAAATCAGGGACCTAAAAAAAGCACAACTACTTTATGAGCGGGGATATGTGGTACTTCCTGATCCTACCGATCCTAATATAATCAAGGCTTTCGAGAAGGGAGCGTTTAAGGAGTTCGAGCGGCATTCGCGTGTAGGTATGGTGACGGAGGAATCCTTTGCCAGGCGTGTGGAAGAATTACGCTCTGCTGGTGCGAAATACGTCTCTCTCAAAACGGGTGCCTATCGACCAGCGGACCTGGCAAGAGCGGTTTTATTCGCTTCAAAATACAAGTTAGACTTATTGACTGTTGATGGTGCCGGCGGCGGTACGGGCATGAGTCCCTGGCGTATGATGAACGAGTGGGGCATGCCTCCTGTCGAATTGCATTCGCTTTTATATCAATATGCCAAACATTTTGCTGATAAAGGAGAACATTTGCCTGCTCTGGCTCTGGCCGGTGGATTTACCTTTGAGGACCAAATCTTCAAAGGACTTTCCCTGGGTGCGCCGTTTGTAAAGCTGATAGGAATGGCCCGTGCTCCAATAGCTGCGGCTATGGTAGGCAAAACTATAGGCCGTACAATAGAAGAACAGCAAATTCCGGTATACATTGAGAGATTCGGAAATACTAAGGATGAGATTTTCGTAACCGCAGGCACACTGCGTAAAGAACTGGGGGATAAGGAATTCGAGAAACTTCCGACCGGAGCCTTGGGGCTTTACACCTATTACGAACGTCTTGCCCAGGGCCTGCGACAACTAATGGCAGGCAGCCGGAAATTTGCTATAGAGCATATAACAAGAGACGATATAGCAGCCTTAACGCATGAGGCAAAAGAAATCAGTGGAATTCAATATGTGATGGACGTGGATCAAGGGAAGGTCGAAAGGATTCTCAATAGTTAAACAGTATAGGCTTGTGCATACTCGCTGCGCCACTGGCAGCTAAGAAAAAGGCTGTTGACGGGCTGGATAACATAATGGATTGGCAGTATAGCTGAGCTGGGATATAACCGGCCGCTGAAAAGTTTCAATTTTTTTGAAACCTTTCATGCAATTGCAGCGACTAATTATATGAAATCTGCTACCATTAGACAAAATGTTATATGGGAAATGTTGGATGAGAAGTTGTAATTGAAAGCAATTTGAGATGAGTGTGAGAATAACTCGTATTTGGATGGTGCCGGCGCTGGCTGTCCTTCTGTGTGGAACCTTCCACGGAGCGATCCATACAAGCGACACGAAATTCCTAAGCCAGCCGGCAATCTCTGAGGAACATATTGCGTTTTCGTATGCCGGCGATCTATGGGTGGCTGACATTGATGGAAGCGGTGTGCGGCGATTGACGTCGCACAAAGGTACAGAGACCAATCCGGTCTTCTCTCCCGACGGCAGCCACATTGCGTTCAGC
>JAQYVS010000369.1 GCA_030145365.1 Desulfofustis sp.
CCATGGACTGGCAGGTGTCAAATTGTAAAGCCATCGGGCACGCAAATCATACAATAACCAATCTGAATAAATTTCTGTATTGGCTGGAAAAGTCTGGCCCGCAAATGACACGGGATTGGTAAACGAACCTATGTCCCGAGACTCGAAAGGAGCGAAATAGAGAGACACTTCATTGCGATCATTGAGATAGAAAGCGAGATCGATTGTAGCTGTGGTTGTAGGATCATTGATTTTTTCAAAATTTGCCAGATCAAATGTGGTGCCGGTATCTGAAGGAGCCGCAATTTCATTTTTTTGCAGATAAGCCGGACCAAAGATAAAATTATAACGGGATTTTCGGGATTTAAAAGAAGAGCTTTTGGTTTTGGACCCGGTGTTCTCAGCATCTGAAATAGTTAAAGTGATACCGGCGCCGCCATTGACTACCATGGGCAATATGGAAACGTTGCTTGACTCAGACTGGGGGGTTACAAACAACCAGTTGTACATCAGTCCGATGCTGGCGCCTGCCACCGTATCATCTGCAAAGTGATTATACGACTGAATCCGGCTGTAGGCAACAAATCCTGCCGCCAAAAGGGCTGGAACTCCCCACATGTGTCCATAGCGCTGGTCAATAAATCCGGCCCGGCGAAAGCACCTGTTGTATGCCCGGAGGGATACGAGTAAGTATCACTGGCATCCGGTCGAACTTTGTTAAACACCCGTTTGGTTACACCCTGAGTCGCCACTGAAAATCCTATGGATTTTATTGCCTGGTAGGTGCCTTCACGATCCCACAGTCCCCCCTCGGGATTGCCGGCAACAAAGGTTGATAAACCTGCAATTGCGGGAAGAATTATTTGCAAGTAGTCTCCAGCCTCTGTAATATCTTCATTCTCCGCATGGGCTGTTAGAGAAAAATTAAAAGAAAAAAAGGAGAGCAGGGTCAAAGCAAGAACAGTATTTAGAAAAAGCTTTTTCATTTAATCACCTTTCCTTTTCACTAAGATTTCTTACCGATCACACAATTCAAGTTAAATTAATACATACCATAAATCATAAAAAATAAAAATATTAAAAACTTATTTTGTGTTATAAGTCACCTGATTTAAAAACTGAATTTTGTGGTCTCCTTACAGGTTTTATATGTTGAGCTTTCTGTGAAATGGTCGTCGGGACATGAAAATCCCCTGCGGCGACGACCGTCCCGACGGCCATTATCGTGACGATTGATATGACCACAGATATTGTTTTCATCGTCTTGTTCATCTTTAAGACCTAAATACTTTCGATACTATTGGGATCACATCGGTATTAAGGGCCGCCCAGCGGAAGCGTGAGCACAGGAGCTTTCCCTTCGCCGGGTGAGAGTGCCAGGCGCAGCAACTCGGCAAGTATCAGGAATGTACTTTTACTCTTCACATCGTTGTCGGCCAGGTAAAACCAGTGAGTCCGATGCCGAACAGCAAGGGAGGATTCCGGCTGATCTTTCGACGATCGGACTTGGAAGAAACCGGGCAGTCCCTGGGACGAGACCCCCGGGGTCGGCCATGCCGGCACTGTCAATCCCTTATCGAGATGGAATGCGGGGATTTCGACTCCCCCGGCCAGATAGACGAGTGCGTCGAGAACCGATCGGGTGTCGATGGCGATATGGTCCGTCTTGCTTTTGTCGTCATCGGTTTGCGCGCCTTCCTGTATCATTACATATCTGGCATCTTTAGTATCCAAACGGAGAAGCTCAAAAAGCCTGTCGCGTTCCACCGCATCCTGAGATATATAAAGAGCGCGCAGTTTTCGCTCTGTTGTTAGGATGAACGCGTCACCTGAGGAATTGCGCTGGAAGCGATAGCCCGCCTTGGCTGCTTCCACCAAATCGGAACCAGTTACTTGAGACACGGGTATCGGATCTGAGAGCACATCTGTGTGTGTCATGGACCCGAAATAGAGGTCTGCCTCAACCTGGGTCTGATCCAGCAGACTAATGAGTTCTATAAACTCCTTACTGACCGTTCCTGTCGTATTGGTTAGCCCGTTCACATTTTGCACCAGCAGCTGAAAGAGCACCGATACGGGCCAGTCGGAGGATGCGAGATCAATAAGGATCGGCAGTGGAACGGGAGTCACCAAGGTCTTGGCGAATTCCTTGCCCCGCTGAGGCGTGAACGTAAACGTAGGCCGGCTGGACCAGGTGACTTCGCCTAACCCCAAGTTCGTGGTTGCGCCTTGCTCTTTACCTGTAATGCCACCCAAGGTCACCGAAAAAGAGAGCTGAGCGCTGATGGAATTTGTACCCAGGAACTCTATGGTGTCCAGATAGCGCAGTCGGACTATGTTAAGAAGCAGTTCCTGGTCGGACGAAATACGTACCGCTTCATTGTAAGCTTGCCGTCCGTCCTTCAACTGCTTGGGCCCGAAGGAACAACCGGCCAAAAGGATCAGGGCAGCCAGCAGGACTAATGAGAAACGTAGAATTCTTAGCATAGGTAATTATCCTCCCTTTAAACGTTTCCAGTGCCAGTGCTTGGCTGAGCTTGATAGAAATCAGGGTCGCGATGTTTTCTGATCTCTATCAACTTCAGATATCTCCTTTTGCTCAACGTAGTGCGGAGATCCAATGGGTCGGTAATCGAGAATATCCTTGAACACCATTTGTCATTCTTTATCAAAATCAGGAAAAAGTAGCTTGCCTTTTGTTCGCCAATCCTTGACCTGATCCTCGGCCATCCGACTTTTTTCAGCGTCCAAGCCAGTGTCTTTGGTGAAATAAGTTGTCTGAGACGGAAACGCGAAGCCCGTCCCCGCCTCTTTTACAATGTCCATAATTCGGAGATTTAGGTCTTCTCGGATAGCCCAATATTCGGGGTAGTCGTTGGTACGGATGTATGCAAAAACCTCTATGTCCAGGGAAGTATCACCAAAGCGAATAAACCGCACGCGCAGACGTTCTGGTGATACCTTAGGATGGTCGATCAGCATCTTTCGAAACTTTGTCAATACATAGCGCAGC
>JAQYVS010000376.1 GCA_030145365.1 Desulfofustis sp.
GGTCACCACTGAGTAGTCCTATATATCCGAGGATGAATCTCGAGGCGGCAAGAAAATTTTTGCTATCCCGTTTGATTGCAAGGTCGCAGCCCATTTGGGCATAATGGCGGGCTGCGTCCATCTTTCCATCAAAAAAACAATATCCGGCGGCCAGATTGCGGACGACGATAATCGAGATTTCAGGGGGCAGATCATTACGGACTGACTCAAACAACACTCTGGTCCGTTCCAGCAATTTGGAACCGTCATTGTAACGGCCTGAAATAACGAAATGAAAGTAGATAATCTGCGAAAGCGCCATCAATTCACCGGCTTCTTCTTTATTCTCCGTAAACTTGATAATGGAGGCTTCAAAATGGGGCAGGGTACGCTGGGGATTAAAATCCGTTGTCAACAGAGCATGAAAAAAAGCAAGCCACCCCCTGGCTAACAGAATTTCCTCCGGAATGGTTCCCAGAATCCCGAGAATTGTCACGGTATGGTTGGCAGAAACGAGCTGAAGTCCATGTTTCTGGAGCACTTGCTCCATGGTCTGGAAATCTTCCCCGTTTCTCAGGGCCTTGAGCGCTTTCTCGATCAATTCTCGCTCAAGATAGTAATTGGCTGCTCTTCGATAAATTGCAGCGATGATTTCTGAGCTAAGGGTATGGCGTCCTAAGGTCTGCAGAAACTCCTGAAACAGATGATGGAAGCGATACATCTGGTTTTTGTCGTCAAGCCTGTAGACAAAAAAGTTCAGGTCTGCCATGTTTTCCAGTTGTTCACCAATATCGTCAATTCCCGTCAGTGTCTCTGCAAACTGAACGTCAATCTCGTCAAGGAAAGCGAGTTTGATGAATGGTTCATGCAAAGTATCAGGGATCTGAGAGAAGATCTCATCTTTGAAAAAGCTGAGAATGAAACTGTCATTGCCCCGGCTTAATAACGTATGTTTTTTGTGAATAACGTTTTTGGATTGAATCGTCTTTTTTCCGCCTGCCAGAGGATGGGCAGCGAGCACGATACCCATAATCCAACCATTTGTTACTTCAAGTATTTGTTCTGCCTCGTATCTGTTGATCTCCGTCTTTAAGACGTTGTGGTATAAGCTTTCAATTTCCGCAAGACCTAAAGCCAGATCGTTGCTGTCCAGGTATATAAGAAGGGGGTTCTTTCTTATTGCCTGGGCTCCCAACTTAAGTGGGTGTCTGCTGGTCAGAATAAAGCGTAATGTTGGCGGTGAGGTGTCGATCAGATAATCCAGAAGCTGATTGGTGAGCTGGGCTTCGCTGATCAGGTGCAGATCGTCTAATACCAGGAAGATATCTTCTTTCAGGGCGGAGTCGATATCGTTTAATAAAATATTGGCGCAGCCGTGCAGATCCATGGGCCCTACTTGACCTTTTTCGAGAATGGCATCGAGCTGGGGAGAGGAAAAGTTTTTAATGTTTCGAGAAAGGGCCAGCTTCAGTGCGGTCAGCAGTACGACAGGGTCAGCGTCTTCCGTGCCGATCTGATACCAGATAAACGGTTTTTTCACATATTCCAAATATTGATGAACGAGGGTGGTTTTACCCTGACCGGCCTGGGCTTCGACTACGATAACCTGTTTTGAGATGTCATCACTATCGATCTTGCCTGAAATAATAGAATGCCGGGCGATTGATTGTGACTTGTTAATTCGGGGAGGGTAGAATTTGTTGGCGGCGATCGACTGCTGGATTGCTGAAGCGAGGTTTCTGGTCATAGTAAGTCGGGCTCCTCTTGCGGATCGGATGGACGAGCATTTTGGTGCCAGAGAAATTGTCTGCAAATTCCTCTGACGATATTTGCCTCCTTAGGTGACAGCCTGATTTTGCCAAGAAACTGTCGCACATTTTTCATCCAGTAATTATGACTTTTTTCGTTGAGAAAATCAATTCTCAGCAAGGCTTCTTCGACATGGCGATACATGCCTTCCAATTGAAATGTGGTGGCATATTCGGGCTCTCTGGCTTCTTCTCTGGTAAGCTCGACGATAGCATAATACAATTCATAACAATGGATCGCAACGGCCTGGGCCAGGTTTAACGAGGCGAATTCAGCGGTCGGAATACATGAGGTGAATTGACAGTATTTTAAATCATCATTGGTCAACCCACGATCTTCGGGGCCGAAAAGAAAGGCAATTTTATTGTTTGCCAGCAACGGCATGATGTCGGAGATGATATTTCTGGGGGGACGCTCAATCGTACGTTTCCTGCCGAGCCTGGCTGTGGTTCCAACAACAAAGCCAAAAGGTGCCAGTGCTTCTTCAAGTGTTGAACAGACCTGCATTGAGTCGATGAGATGTACGGCCTTATGGGTTGCCATCTTGGCCATATCTTCATAGGGAGGGATTTCATCACGAACGAGTATGAGTTTTGAAATTCCCATATTGAAGCAGGTTCGGGCGGCTGCTCCTATATTCTCACCATATTTCGGGCGATTCAGGACAATAGCGACATTATCAAGCATTGAGTTGGGTGTAGTCATGATGAAATTGTTCGGAAAAAAGAAAAAGGGATTGCCAGATTAGCTGGCAATCCCTCGTCGTTGATATAGAAACTGCTTTTGAAAATACTCGTAACGATAATCAGTTTTTCGGGGAAGTATCCTCCAGCGAAACTCTGCTTATTTTCTCGTATTCTTCCGCCTGTTTATCCGGAGTAGACGGCATCAGACGTTTAAGCAGCGGTACAACACCTTTTTCAGATTTTTCAAATAAGCCTTCGGCTTCCTTTATGGTAATCTGCCAGGCGGGTGCAAATCCGGGAGCCTTTTCAAACATGATATCAAGGGCAGTCTGGTAGATGAAGTATTGACGAATCTCTTTTCTGCCTGGTTTCTGGTTAAGTGACTGGACGGTAATGCGGAGGTTATCCCGCTCTTGTTTGAGACGGTCAAGCTCGGCTTTTCTTCGTTCGTTTTCACTTGAATCGATTTCAAGTTTGGTATGCAGATGAGCCCTGAGCCGGTTTACTTCTTTGGTCAATTCGTTTCGTCTGAGGAATCCGCGTATATAAATAATGATACAAAACAGAATACCCAGAGCGAGTCCTTTGGCAAAAGGATTTGAAATTATCGTCATGAACCAACTGGTGGTTTCTTCCATTATCCGTCCTCCCGGTTTATGTCAGTCAAATGATTTGATCAGCAAAGATTTTCAATTAAATATGCCAAATTTTACTTCCAAGTCAAGCACCAAAAAGTTGAGTCTAACACTTTGGGCACTCATTTCATAGTCGATTATTTGTTACTCAAATGTCTGTGTTAAAGTAGCTTCGCCTATTTCTGATGTTTTGTTGAAATGGACTTGTTTGCAGACAGCGGTTTTTTTATGGTGAAGAAAATTTTATTTCTTCCCAGCTCAACATCAAGCAGGGTGACTTCTATGATATCACCTATCTTCAGGATGTTTCCGCTTACATCACCGATCAATCGATGATTTTTCTTATCAAGAAGGTAATAGTCGTCGGTAAGACCACTTAATAATACAACCCCGCTGATAAAATAGCTTACAAGTTCGATGTAAAATAAGGAGTCTGAAACAGACGATACAACGGCTTCAAATGTCTCACCGATCTTTGATGCCATGAATCGACATTTAAGTCTGTCGGTCATGTCTCTTTCTGCAGTAATGGCAAGCCGTTCCCGATTGGAGAGATGCAGTCCAGCCTCTTTAATGGACTTGCATGGATATACTTTATTGCTGCTGGATTTGGTTCGCTGGTTGTCGATGAGTCTGCATAACAGCCGATGGACAATAAGATCTGGATAACGTCTAATTGGTGATGTGAAATGGGTGTAAAACTCGGCAGAAAGTCCGAAATGACCCACGTTTTCATGGCTGTAACGAGCCTGCTGCATAGTTCTGAGTAACAAATTGTTGACGATATATTCCGGTGCGCGGCCTTTGACTTGAGCAAGGAGTTTATTGTACCAATGAGGTGTTGCCTGATGAGCAGGTAATTGAAGCCCTAAGGTTTTGGAAAACGCGACGAAATCTGTTATTTTTTCAGGGTCGGGGCGTTCGTGAATACGATAAAGCGTATCATGGCCCCGTTCAGCGAAGGTCTGGGCCACGGCTTCATTAGCGGCAAGCATGAACTCTTCAATGATCTGATTGGCAAATCCACTCTGTTTTCTCTCGATTGCTGATATGCGTCCTTCCTTATCAATAACGATATATGGTTCTGAAAGGGTAAAAGCAATGGAACCTCTTTTTTCTCTTTTTTTCTGCAATGCTTTTGCCAGATCTGCGGCCGATTTGAGCGGTGTCAGATAATATTTGAATGTACGGCGGTCCCCTGGATCTCTGTCCACGACGATTTTTTCGACTTGATCGTAGGTGAAACGCATGCTGCTGCAGATGATTGATCTGGCGAATCGTTTCTTCAACAGCTCGCCATCCCCGTCAAAATCAAGAATTGCAGTAACGGTCAGCCGATCTTCACCTGCCACAAGGCTGCAGAGGTTGTTGGAAAGATTTTCCGGCAGCATCGGAATCACTGTCGTTGGAAAGTAGATTGATGTTCCCCGGTCATAGGCTTCAAGATCAAGCTTGCTGCCGGGCTTCACAAAGGCGGAAACATCGGCAATGGAGACATACAGGCGGTAACCATTACGCAATTTTTTTACACTGATGGCGTCATCAAAATCTTTGGCATCGTCGCCATCTACCGTAAAGTGAAGAATATCACGTAAATCTTCCCGGTTCCCACTGCAAGATTCGACGTCGACCTGAAGTGATTCCTCTAGAGCCTGGGGACTGAACTGATGGGGTAGCGCATATTTTTCGGTCACCATTCTGACCTGTACTTCTATTCGATCTGGATTTCCCAGGACTTCGAGAATTCTACCATGGGGGCGTGATGACTCGTCTGTGGAACTATTGAGGCTGACAATAACTGCATCACCGTCGTTGATATCCCCACTGGCTGATTGAGCGGAATGGTCGATAGTCACCGAGCTGGGAAATCGTGGATCCTCGGGATGGACGAGACTCTGCTTGTTGCCCCGAAAAAAATAGCCGACCAGTGTTTTTTGTTTTCGCTCGATAATTCCTATGATGACGGCCTCTGTTTTACCCCGGCGCCGGCTGTCGGATACGAGCAATAACACACGATCACCGTGTCTTGCCGATCCAAGATGTGAGCGTGAAATATATGGTTCGTTAGCTTGAATTCTGTTTCCATCACCGGTGCAGAGATCAGTACCAAAGCCAAATCCGGCTGGATTCATCAAAAGATTGGCTTCATAGATCTTTGTGCCGGGGCTGATTGTAAACCTTTTTTTTCGATCCGTTGCCAGGTGTCCCAACCGGTGAAGTCTGGTGAGTTCATATGTAACAGTATCGTCTGCTGGTGCAGGGGGCGGGAATTGTTTGATCAACTCCTGAAGGCTTAGTGCTTTGTTTGACCTGTATAGGTGAAGCAGAACTGCGTTGCTCAGACTGGTAAGACTATTATCTGCTGAACGGTTTTGCCGACTTATCAGTTTTTTTCGTTGAAAGTTTCTGTTTGCTGACTTTTTTCGTCTTTTTTTCATAGTCAAAGATTTGCTGGTAGCGAATAATTTATATTAAATGTTTGAATATTAGGATGTTGTAGAGGATGCATCATATTTTTATTACCGGTATTGATCGATGAACAACCGTCAATGATCCGGGATCTGCCAACGACATTTGACATCATGAGCATACTATCTACATACTATCTATAGGCTTGGAGAAGTCAGGTACATAGTTGTTGGCTGAATAGACCGCAACACGTGGGCTATTGATTTTCCAGGCAAAACAGAGTATTGCCTTTCTTAATCGGAAGCTTAATGTAACACAGACAATGATTAGTGAACATGAAATAAAGCGGCCCTTCCTCCGTCCCGCCTGAACAACTATGACCAGAATTCCATTCGACCTCGAGTTGTACCGCAATCAAATGCGGAGCTATATACGCGGTAGACCTCATGAGCAGGTATTCTGGGATGCACTGGATTTTGCCATCGATGCCCATCAGGACCAGTGGCGTCGTTCAGGTGATGCCTATATTCTCCATCCTTGCTCTGTTGCCAGGATTCTCGCCGAAGAGATGGATATCACCGATCCGGAAATCTTGGCCGCGGCGTTGCTGCATGATACCGTTGAAGATGTTGAACAGGTCACTTCAGAGGTAGTGGGAGAACATTTCGGCAGTTACGTCCAGGCAATTGTTGAAGGGTGTACCAAAGTGACCCACCGCTCTATGGACAAACAGACACAGAGCAAGATGGTTCACCGCAAGATTTTTACCGGAGCTGCGCTGCGGCCCGAGGTTCTGTTGGTCAAACTTGCCGATCGTCTGCATAACTTGCGAACACTCCAGGCAATGCCGCGCAATAAACGGCAGCGAATTGCCGATGAAACGCTCGATATTTATGCACCTTTGGCCACCGTCTTTGGTTTGTTTAATATAAAGCGGGAGATGTACAATCTTGCTTTATCCTATAAATTTCCCAAACAGGGAACCAAACTGCTCAATTACATCAGGAAGTTGGCAGATTCTGAACTCTCTTTGGAGATACTTGAACAGATCCGCATTGCTGCCAGAGATGCTGATTTGAAATGCAATGTTTCCCGTCGAATCAAAGATCTCTGGGCCTATTATGATACCGCCAACAGGCTATTGCTGCAAAAGATCGAGACCCCGATCGAGATCGTGCTGCTGGTTACCAATAACTCGGACTGTTATCGGGCACTTGGCGTGGTAAATCAGACCTTCAGGCCAATACCGCGCAGCATTAGGGATTTTATTGCCAACCCAAAGCCAACTGGATATCAGGGCCTCCATGCCCGGGCGATTATAGGCGGTCAGCGCTTTTTATTTAAGATCAGAACCAACGTAATGGAAAGAAATGCCGAACGGGGCGTTTTTCGCAACTGGAGTTCAAAAAGTGGTAAACAGGGGAAATTTATCAGTGAGCTCAAAGAGATGCTTGATATTATCGGCTCCGACGAAATTGCATCCTATCGAGACCTGATTGCAGCAGGGGGAAAGAAAGAAAACTATACCTATACCCCTCAGGGCGATCTGATCTGTTTGCCGATAAATTCCAATGTGCTCGATTTCGCTTTCCGCGTGCATACCGAGATCGGCCACACCTGCACCGGGGCGATAATCAGAAACCAGCGGGTTGGTCCTGATTATATCTTGAAAGATGGCCAGATGGTCAGGATTGTCAGGTCTAAAAACAAGGTGGTATTTCCCCAGGAGACGCTGAAGCTTTGCCAGACGCCTAAAGCCCGGGCCGAGTTGTCCAAAAGCTTTCGCATCAGGGGGCAGCGTGTGGCTCAGGATATCGGAAAAGCGACACTTCTTCAAGAGATGCTCAGATACGGCCTGCCCAGGGATCTGCTGGAAAGCGATGGGATGTCAAAGGTGATAGAATCTTTCTCACTCAAAGATAAGGAAACACTTTTCAGTCATATTGGCTGTGGAAGAATCCGGTTGCCGGATGTAATCGAGAGCATCAGGCAGGAACTTTTTGATGGAGCCTCCTTTCTGGTTAAACCCACCGGAGAATTCAACAAAATCAAATTGAGTACGCTGGACCCGGTTTTTATAAAACTGTCGTCATGTTGCAAGCCAAACCCAGTGGATAAATTTAATTGTGCTCTTCTCACCGAAAAAGTACTTTCCGTGCATAACAAGAATTGCCCACGGTTACAGGAGATCACATTTCAACGTGAAGATGCGGTGGATATCTCCTGGGAACGATCAACTCCGATTTTCAAACAGCAGTCCATCGTATTTGCCCACTGCACAAGAGAGCAAGCTCTGCAAGTGTCGGCAGCAGCGCCGATCCAGATGAAAATGGCGGAGGTCTCTGTTCTGTCAAATCATCCTGCCGAACAACAGGCCTGGGAGTTGAAATTCGAGGTTGATGATTTGCAGGGGCTTCAGAAGATTCTACGTCACTTTGATAAGAGCGGCCTGGATTACGAATTTTACCTCGATTTCTAATTTTATTTTTTCTCCACCTCACTTTCATTAATCTCTTCCCTGCGGTAATTGCTCAGCACCGATGAGAGCATATCCGGAAGGTCATTTCTCTGCCTTGAACTGCGACGAAGTTGCTTCAGTGTTTTGTCCAGCGTCAGAACTTCGTCAAGAAAGACATGTCTCAAGATGAGTGATGTCAGGCGGGTGATTGTGGTGAGGTTGGATATCCGCGATTGCAGGTGCTGATCACGATCAAAAGCAGTTGAGGCAAATATTTCCACGGGATCACCTTCCATTTCGCTGATGGATACATACCAGGTATTCTGCTCACGATCTCTGGTCCTATACCGTACTGCATCAAGAACATCTGGAAGGTCCTGTGGTTGAGACTGTTGGTCTCTGCTGAGGCCACTATTTATTGAATCAAGCCCCGTCAATTTACAAAGTTTTTTTACCAGTTCAGGTTTGTTTCTCAGTAAGTCGACAACCTGATGACATGTTTCACAGAATTCGTTGCCGTCTATATCAATGAGAATGGCACTCTTACCGCATCCATCACATAATTCCATATCAACTACTTTCTTCATGGGGCCATGCTCCGTTATAGTTATTTGAGTGAATGTAAGTTTTTAATAAATCTTGAAACTCTTTTCCCGTTATTTCCCTGGCACCAAGTGAGACCAGGTGATCGGTTGTCATCTGGCAATCAATTAACCGATACCCGTTTGATTTAAGAAAATTGACGAGATAGATCAAAGCCAGTTTCGAGCTGTTGGGGTAAGTAGAAAACATTGATTCCCCAAAAAAAACGCTCCCCAGGGCTATTCCGTATAAACCACCAGCCAGGTCATCACCGTACCAGCATTCCACTGAGTGGGCGTATCGTTTCCGGTGCAGTTGTTTATACGCCTGGAGCATGTCGTGAGTGATCCATGTTTCTTCATCACGGGCTCTTCTGGTCGCTGCACAGCTCATAATCACTTTATCGAAGGCCTGATTAATTGTCATTCTTAGTACACTGTTCTTATAATAACGATTCAACCTTTTTGTTATCCTCAATTCTGCAGGGAAAAGAACAAGTCTGGGAGACGTGAACCACCAGAGGATTGGATCATTGTCTGAATACCAGGGGAAAATGCCAAGCCGGTAGGCCGCAATCAACCGTGGTACTGAGAGATCACCGCCCACCGCAAGCAGTCCAGTTTCCTCCGCCAGATCCGGGTGTGGGAAAATGATCTTTTCTGTCAGCTGAAACACAGGCATAATTATATTATGTGAATTTTTTAACAGAAATGTGACATCTCAATTGGACTGCAAGACTTGTGGTGATTACAACACTATTGAACATAACAAGCAATGCAGAGGTTATTCTACCAAAGAATAAAGGTATTATAACGAACCAAGAGCATTTTCTGCACGGCTCTCGATAAACACAATTAAAAAGGAAAATTACCCGGATGGATAAAGTGGTTACCATGAACCAATATTCTTTTGCTTAAAAACTTCTATATGTTACATATTCCGTGGATGATTAATCAGGAAAAACACAACTACTATAATTTAAGAATAAGGAATGTACAGGGAGCAGATGCAATTTAATCAACAACCTTTCCAGAGTCAGATTGACACAGCCTTTTTTTTCGCTGGCGGCTCAAGAAGAGAAATTGTTGATGCAATCAAGACCGCCTTGATCGAGGGTGTTCCATTGATCACATTGACCGGGACAGAGGGCTCGGGCAAAAGTATGGTCTGCAGAATGGTCGAACAGGAATTGCAAGAAGGGCTCCTTCCACTATACCTGGACCGAACCGTTGAATCGTTTGATGAATTAGTTGGAAATATCGCGAGCACGATTGGGATTGAAGAAGATGAAAAACAACCCGACAGCAAAGCTCTGTTGGCACAGGTTGTTGATATCCTGGTGCAAGAGGACCGCCGTCTGGTCATTATTCTCGATAAAGCTGAAAAAATATTCTTAGCTACCCTTGAACGGATTAGAAGAATACTCGATCAGGTCAACACTGAAGATACATTGATCCAACTCCTGTTTAGCGGCCAACCGCTCTTCTCACTAAATTTCAAACAACTGAGTATAGTAAGCTTCACAGAGACCCAGGAAAAACATTTCAATCTTGACCCCCTGGATTTTGATGCGACCTGTCGTTATCTCAATTATTGCATGGACGTAGCAACCGGCGAGGAAAAAGATTTCTTCACGCCGGAAACCGCTGAAAAAATTACCCTTACCGCCCGTGGCAATTTTCGTCTGACCAATCAACTCGCCGATCAGTATCTG
>JAQYVS010000381.1 GCA_030145365.1 Desulfofustis sp.
AGCTTCATCAGGTGAAAACAGGCGCTGTAAGATACGTATTTCCACACCCGATTCAGTTGCCGGATATCCGGCCGGCAAGTTGTCCAGATGTTTTGCCAGATGTCGGTAGGTGTCCTGGTTCATAAGAATCCCCTTAATCAATTGGATTAAGCCCTAAACAGTTTCCTTATAGTTCACGTCAGTACCGTATTTCCTTGAAGATCTAAATCTCTCAGGTCAATTATTCCCTGGCAGTTGATAGATTACCCTTCTTTTTAACCATTCTTCAGGGCGAGAAGAATGTCAAAGAATAATTAATAGTTGACATGGTATTTGGTGATTGGGATTGCACTAAATTTCAAGCAGATAGTCCTGAAATTATTGTTAAGCTGAAAGATTCCGTCTAATGTAACATTTGGGTTCTGCGTATAATTTTAGGCCGTATATTGGTATTCCTCACACCGGTCTTGATTAGTTATTAAGAATGATTTGACAGCGGTCATAGGTTTTATATAACTAATTGACGTCGTAGTTACCACCGACTCCACGGGAATATGTTCATCATAGGTGAGTGCCCGGGTTAACGGGGTTTTCGAGCCGAACATCTCCTTGCCCATAGAATTGTCCGGATCTTCGAAAAGATACTCATGCATCAGCTGGGCTAACTCCTCCACCGGCAGATCCTGACGCTGCTTCATGAAGGTGAACTCGAAAAATCCGATCAGACCAGGCATCAACAGATAATAGGTGGAGCCGTTATAGGCCATATCCATGATCAACCCCTTATCGGCCATTTTTTCAAGCAGCGGCTCCAGTTTCAGAGGAGACCATCGTGTGGCCCGGGCAAGCTCTTTTAAAGATGCTTCCTGCAGCGGGAAACGGGAGGCAAGATACGCCTCATCCTCAGAGAAGAGAATGGCAAGAATCCGGCGCAATTTTTCGCTGTCCGGCAGCCCGATAGGATATTTGTTCAGTCTGTCGATAAGTGGCACGACACTATCTTTTGAGTCCTGGTGGTGGCCCATAAAGTCTCCTGCTGGTAAGACCCGAGAAACATGTATCAATCTGAGATATCTGCTATCCCGTACTCGACCAGATCTTAATTTTTAATCACTTTTGAAAAACTTTCGGCTACCGATTCATAGAGTCCGATTTCCTCAAGTGCCAGAGACAACAACTCAGGTCTCTGCAGAAAATCACTCATAAAGACAATCTCCGAAGCCTTCAGGTAGATGTGAAACGGGTCGTTCATTGAGCTGAAAACATCTTCGATTATCCGGGCAATTGAATTTGAACCGATATGGGGAAGAAGTTGTTTTACCCGGTGAAGCGTTTTTGAAATATAAAAAAGTATCGTCGCCTCGACACTTTCAATCGTGTAGCGGTGGCCCGGCAAAATAAGCTTGTCCCTCAAAGACCAGAGCTTAACAATACTGCTGCAATAGGCTTCATAATTCTTGAATCTGCCGCCTCGTTCAAGATCCACATCAAGCAGCGGGGATTGAAAAACCCCTCTCAGCAGTGTGTCTCCGGTAACTGCCCAACCGTTTCCGTAATAGACGAGATCGCTTTGCGAATGCCCGGCACACTGCTTGACATTAATCCCAAGTCTTTCGGGTATATCTATCTCTGATGTCAGATAGCGCTCAGGAAAAGGCAGAAACAATACAGCCCGATAAAACGAGTCTTTCAATTTCTCCAGATACCCATCCCCAAATCCCATGTCAGCAAGCAACCCGAACAACATTTCCAACCGGGTTTCGTGGTGCTTGTGTTTTAAAATATCACGCTGGGGTAGATAAATTGTTGCATCGCTGTTTTGCTCAAGCCAGGCCGCCTGACCGTAGTGGTCAACATGACAATGGGTAATAATGACATGTTTAAGGCGGGCGAGGTCTATATGTTCAGACAGGAATTTACGACCGCTTTCGGTGGGCGGGCCGGTATCGAAGAGAATGATTTCATTCTCATATTCGAGGGTATAGCAATGCACAGGCCCCACCATATAAGGGGTTTCTATGGTGTGCTGTTGGGGAATGATCATGGGTAACTTAGGGGTGATCTGACTTGATACAAAATCAGATCTATTTTGAGCCGGTTCAGATTATCGTGTCCGAACCGGCCTTACTCTGTTAATTAAAAATATATTTTTCTTCCTCACTGGCCGCATCTGCAAGCAATCTTTTTGCAACCAGTAAACCAGTTGCATCAAATTTTGAAAACCGTCTGACACCTGACAGAATCATGGTCAAGGTATCACCTTCTTCTATATAGAAGGCACCCTTTCTGGCTGCTGTCCCTGCCGTTTCTGAAGCGTTGAAGGCGAAGACTTTAACTGCCGCCTTGACGAGTTCCTGCTTACGCTCACTGAATCCAGAAAATGATTTCTCGGCCCGTAAAACAGTACTTTCCAGCGCGAAAATCTGAATGGCAATATCTGCAGCTGCCATCAGTATCTCCTGTTCATCGGCTATCTTATCCATGAATTTCTGGACGCCGGTGCCGGCCAGGATTAGAAACAGGGTTTTCAAATTTTTCAACAACACTTTTTCGCTGGCAAAAGCAATTGACTCATCGAGATCTTCAAAGCTCGGGGTCATCAACGACTCAAAGGCCTTCATGGCTTCAGCCTGCAACGGCAGCTCTCCCTTCATGGCCTTTCTCAGAATCATTCCGGGAATCAACAGCCGGTTGATCTCGTTGGTTCCTTCAAAGATCCGGTTGATCCGCTCATCCCGGTAATATCGCTCTGCCGGATACTCGCTGACATAACCATAGCCGCCGTGTATCTGCAACACCTCGTCCACGGTTCGTGCCAGAACCTCGCTACAAAACACCTTGGATATTCCACATTCAGCGGCATATTCTTCAATGCCTTTCTGATATTGAACATAATAATCATCGACATCTTTTTCTATGGTGGCAATTTTGTCATCGAGCAATCCCGCCAGCCGGTAGATCAGAGATTCCGAGGCAAAAAGATCAGCAGTGAGATCGGCAATCTTTTCCTTGATGGCACCGAAACTGCTAATCTTCCTTTTAAACTGAACACGCTCATTGGCATACTTGACTCCGGTTTCCAGTGCCGCTTTGGCAGCACCAGTAACTGCTGCCCCAAGCTTGAAGCGCCCAACATTGAGAACATTAAAAGCAATTTTATGACCTTTGCCGATTTCGCCAAGTACGTTTTCAACCGGTACACGGCAGTTGTCCAGGATAACCTGGGTGGTCGAAGATCCCTTTATACCTAGCTTTTTCTCTTCAGAACCGATGACAAGACCTGAAAAAGACTTCTCAACCAGAAAGGCGGTAAAATGTTCCTTATCGATTTTAGCAAAAACGGTAAAAATCTCTGCAAAACCTCCGTTGGTAATAAATTGCTTGGTCCCATTGAGAATGTAGTGACTTCCGTCTTCCGACAATACCGCACTGGCCTGGGCCCCAAGGGCGTCACTTCCTGAACCGGGTTCGGTGAGGCAGTAGGCAGAGCACCACTCGCCTGATATGATTTTCTCAAGGTACTTCTCTTTCTGTTCGTGGGTTCCATAGTAGACGAGCGGAAGAGTTCCGATACCGGTATGTGCAGAATAGGCGACTGAAAAAGAACCACTTACAGAGATACGTTCAGCCACCAGCATTGACGAGGCCTTATCCAGCTCGAGCCCTCCGTATTCTTCAGGAACATCCATCATCAGCAGCCCAAGTTCACCGCATTTCTGCATCCCTTCAACAACGAGATCAAAATTTTGTTTATCGATCTCCTCAATATGCGGAAGAATTTCGTTGGTGACGAATTGTTCGGTTGTTTCAGCGAATTGTTTCTGTTCATCACTGAAATCTTCGGGAGTAAAAACATCTTCACAACCAGTTTCGGTAATCAGGTATTCGCCACCTTTCAATAGTTTCTCAGCCATCTCTCACCTCTTGGGCCCAATCGTTTTTATAATCGTTCAAAAAGTCCAGCAGCTCCCATACCACCGCCGATGCACATGGAGACCATCCCGTATTGCAGCTTTCTGCGCCCCATCTCGTGCAGCAAGGTTGCCGTTAATTTGGCACCGGTACAACCAAGCGGATGTCCAAGCGCTATGGCCCCGCCGTTAACGTTTATCATTTCCGGGTTCAACCCCAGTTCTTTGATTACTGCCAGAGACTGAGCGGCAAATGCCTCATTGAGTTCGATCAATTCAATCTGTTCCTGCTTCATCGAAGTCATTTCCATAAGGGCGGGAATGGCAGCCACCGGCCCGATACCCATAACTTCCGGCGGAACACCTTTTACCGAAAAACCGATAAACCGTGCCATCGGGTCTTTACCGATCTTTTTCAAATAATCTTCAGACACGACCAGTGAAACTGCTGCGCCATCAGTCATCTGAGAGGAGTTGCCGGCGGTGACCGGACCGCCCAGTTTGAAAACCGGTTTTAACTTACTCAAGGTTTCAATGGTCGTTCCAGCTCTGACACCATCGTCAACATCCACCTCCTGAGTGGTCTTGTTCATTTTACCGTTTACCAGTGTGGTTCGTTCAACGGGTACCGGGATAGTTTCCTCTTTAAATCTCCCCTCGTTAATGGCTGCGGCAGCTTTGGCGTGACTACCAGAAGCAAAAGCGTCCATTGCCTGACGGCCAATCCCGTACTTTTCTGCTACCAGCTCGGCAGTTATACCCATGGAAGAGTAAGATTCCGGCCATTCAACTGCAAGTCCAGGGTTGGAACTGAATTTAAGACCGCCAAGCGGAACTGAAGACATCGACTCAACACCGCCGGCAATAATACAGTCGGCAAATCCAAGCATGACCCGTTCTGATGCCGTGGC
>JAQYVS010000389.1 GCA_030145365.1 Desulfofustis sp.
TCTTTTAAAACAGAAAATGCCTTGAAAATCTCAGCGTAATTACCCTGCATGGTTTCAATGCGATACAGCTGTTCTCTGAAATAGCTTTCTGCAGGTACCAGTGAATGCAGCCATTCATAGCTTTGATGGGCTATAGCATAATTGAATAATTTCAGATGTGCTTCTGCCAGCATCAGCTGAGTCCGAGCAGAGTTCGGTAATAATGCAGCCAGTTCCGTCAACCCGAGGATACTTTGGTTAGTGCGATTAAGCCTCAACAGCTCTTGATACACACTCAATTGTTCAGAATATGACAGGCTGTAATTCCTCTTGCTTGTAACAGGATCAGCGCCATTATCTATCTCCTCTGTTGCAATATAAAGAAGACTGGATAACTCATCGTTCCCTTTGAATTTTTGACGAAAGCGCTTAATTATGTGTTGACACAGTTCGTAGCGTTCAGTCAGAAAATAGTTTCTGGCAATAAAAAGGAGGATTTCAACATCTTCTGCTATAATCTGATTAACTTTAATCCGGAGGTTCAGATAATCTATTGCCCGCTGATACACGTCTTTTTTTTCGGAAAGTTCATCAAATCGAAGCTCGTTAATAAAAATGCGGCTTTTATGGGACTTACTCAATTCCGGCTTTGTTGAAACAATTTTTTCTTTTAAAGCGGATAACCATTGAGCCGTCAACTCTTTGTCTTTTATCAGCAGACCATAATCAATAAACAACAAAAATGACTCAATGCTGTCAGGATAATTTGTACCGAAAATTCTTAGAATCTCTTCCGCTTTGTAATATCGGTTCTGTTTAAAAAATGTTGCAGCTAAAGTTCCGTATAATTTACCCAGCAGATTGCTGTCTATGTAGGTTTTGGGTAAGCCAAGGCGAAGTTCATCGACTGTTCGGGATTGTCCGTTTTTTAATAGACCGTCAAAATAAGCAAGACTTCTTTCAACGGGTATTTCTGCTATTGTTTTTACATCCTTTTTCCCGTTGAAATAAAGATCGTGCATTTGATCAATTAACCCGATATTTCCGGCTAGATCGAGTGCTTTAATACGTATCGCTTTGTCTTTTGGTTTTAATTCAAGATAAGAGACATAACTTTTCAGCTCATCAAGGTCTCTCTTATCTCCGGCCTGACATTGGGCCTGCAAAAGAAAATAGCTCGGCTCGTTTTTATGAAGTTCATAGGCCTGAGCCAAGTGTACTGAACAATCTTCAAACAAGCGGCGCTTGAGAAGGATTTCCGATATTTTCGTTACGATCTCGAAATCTTCCGGGTCATGTACCAGAATGATCCGTAATACCTCCAGCAACTCTTTTTCTTTCTGTCTCCCCATACCTTCAAGCATCTCTGCCATTGTCCGATAAATGCCTATTCGGTCAGGCGTTACCCTGGCTAAGTCACGCCACAACATCCATACTCCATCATTTTCAACTATGGCCAGAAGGTTGTTTGCGAGAATGAGCCGCAAATTCTCTAAGTCGAACGAAACATCAGCTCCTTCGGGGAATTCTTCTTTATACAGTTCAAAGTAATAAAGTGCCCGGTCTGTTCTCCCAAGTTTATGAAGATACGTTTGAGCAATTTCCAGGATATATTTTTCACGATCTATGCCGTTATCAACCAGATCGAGCATGTGGGGCAACCCCTGAACCGTTTCACCCTTTTCAAGATAATAGTCAGCCAGCTTCTTCTGGTAAGGAAGATAATTCGGGTTTGATTCTAGGTAGCTGTTCCATTGAGTTGCCGCGTCCTCTATTTTCCCAGATACCTCGAGTGTTTCAGCTGCTTCTTTCACAAGTTCAGGCTCAAGGCGATACTTTTTTACCAGCTCAAGATAATAATAGGATGCATGTTCCAGCTTTTGATAGTCACGATTAAAACGGGCTAGATCTATCAGTACCTCTCGCCCTGCCACACCTCGTTGATAGAGCTGCTCCATTAAAGGGATAGTCAATTGTTTCTTGTTTTGGACTTTAAGCGCATTGATCATGCCGAGCAGTGCCTGTTCAGACAGATGCCCGCCTGGATCGAGTTCCAATGCCTGCCCGAAGTATTGTCCGGCCTGGTCTGCATTCCCTTGGAGTAGTGCCATTTGGCCGCCACTGATTAAATACTCAATTTTGTCAGGCGAACTCTCGAGCAGACTTTCTAAAAGGACCAGAGCCTGGTCGTAATCTTTGAGGCTGATATAAGTGCTGCACAGCTCCCACTTTACCGCTTCAATAAGAGGTTTTTCTTCAAGGACACTAAGATATTTTGTGACGGCTTCCCGATAACGTTGTTGATCACTCAGCTCTCTGGCCTGATCCCAACGCTGTTTCCAGAGCGGTTCACGTTCTTCTTTATTGACTACTATGATATTTTTTTCAGAATTAAATGTAGCAGCTATACTCAACGACGAGATTGCAAAAATGCAGAGCAGCAGATAACAAGAGTTACGGAGTACCGTGTGTAAAAGTGATAGAATCAATTACCCAAGCGATGGCAAACATCGCCTCCATTTCCGAATTGTGAAGCACGACTCCAATGAATCTCTTTAATTCGAACATTTGCTTAAAAATTCTGTCCGATTCATAGAGAGCAACACGCAATAAGCGAGATACTTTTAAGTCTGCTCTTGAACCTGTTACGCAGTTTTATAAGCTCATCTATAAAAGTCTGCGATCGATTTGACAACATATTCCTGCATTTCCGGGGTAAGGCCTGGGTAAATAGGTAAAGCAAGCGTTTCTTTTGCGGCTTTTTCTGTATGAACCATCGGATGAGGATTGGTCATTTTTGTCAGACACTCTTGTTGGTGCAGACCGAGTGGATAATAAATTTCGGTGGCTATATCTTTTTGAGCCAGCCAGTTTCTTAATTCATCTCTTCTTTCAACTCTGACAATATATTGATTATAAATATGATAATTACTCCGACTGTTCCTTCCAACCGGGTCTTTGAAAACTGCAGTCGGAAGCGTTATCTGAGCAGGTTCAATAAGTTTCTCGACTTGAAACAAGGTATTGTAACGTTCGGCGTTTTCCCTTCTCTGCCCGTGCCATTTCTCAAGATTTTTAAGTTTTATCCTTAAAACAGCAGCCTGAAGTGGATCAAGACGAAAATTACCTCCAACCATAGAGTGGTAATATTTTGGAGCACCACCATGATTCCTAAGTAACCGTACTTTTTGGGCAAAGGCCTCATCCCGGCTGACAACCATACCTCCGTCGCCTAACGCTCCGAGATTCTTGCTGGGAAAAAAAGAAAAACAACCGCATACACCAAGAGAACCAGCTTTATGCCAGTTGCCATTTTCCGAACCTGACTCAGGCTCATAGAATTCTGCGCCGATTGCCTGAGCGGCATCTTCGATCACGGGAATTCCGTATTTTTCTGATATGGCCATAATCCGTTTCATATCCGCGCATTGCCCATAAAGATGCACCGGTATAATTGCTTTAATTTTTCTCTCGGAATCCTTTTCCAGTATCGCCTCAATAGCTGATGGATCAATATTATAGGATATCGGGTCAATATCGGCAAAAACAGGCATGGCACCGAGTCTCAAAATAACGCCCATCGTGGCAAAAAACGAATAAGGAGTTGTGAGCACCTGATCGCCTGGTCCGACATCAAGAGCCATTAGAGAAACGAGAAGTGCATCAGTCCCGCTTGATACACCGATAGCATGGGAAACAGAACAATAATCGGCGATTTCATCTTCAAGTCCCTCCACCTCAGGGCCCTGAATATATCTGGTTGAGTCTACTACCTGGATAACTTTGTCTATAATTTCCTGTCGCTGCTCGGCCAATGTTGGAGAAAGGTCAAGTAAGGGTACTTTCATGTTAAGTTGTATCTATTGAAATTGGACCGGTTATTCCGGATAGGATTAATCTGAGGCATTGACGATAATTTTATCACCGTCAAAAAAATCTACGATGTCCGGCATTTCAGCCTCGAGATATTTTTTCATTTTGGCAAGCAGGTTGACCTCTATCTGGCGAACCCGTTCTCTTGAAATATCGAACTTATCGGCAATATTCTGGAGCGTCATCGGTTCATCGGTTAGAAGACGATCTTCCAGAATCATACGCTCCTTATCGTTGAGGTTTTCTTTCAATTGTTCAAGCAACTCAGCTAATCTGAGCTTCATTTCTTTGCCGGCTATTTTCGATTCGATGCTGGGGTCATTACTGGGAATAAAGCTTTTTTGTTCATCGTCCGAATCATTTTTTACCGGACTCTCCAGCGAAACATCCCAACTATCCATTCGCTGACTCATCTCAACAACTTCTTTTTCTTTTACATTGAGTCGTTCGGCCAAGAGTTTTGGCTCTGCTTTAAAACCCTGCGCTTCCAGTAATTTTTTTTCTTTATTCAGACTGAAAAACAATTTCCTCTGGGCCTGGGTCGTACCAATTTTGACCAACCGCCAATTGTCCATGATAAATTTCAGTACATAGGCTCGGATCCAATAGGCAGCATAATAGGAAAATTTAACCCCCCTATAGGGATCAAATTTTTTTGTGGCTTGCACTAA
>JAQYVS010000424.1 GCA_030145365.1 Desulfofustis sp.
CCGGCATAGGAATTGTTGTCGTAAACCACGATATAAAGCCCGCCTGAATCAATATACTCCCTGACAGCCATGGTGCATTTGGGCATCTGTATTACCCCGAGAGTACCTTCCTGTATCCTGATTCCTCCAGTGGTATGAACATAGGCAAGCAACGGTCGTTTTTTGCGCTGGGCGAGTTTACAAGCCTGAACAAATTTTTCCCCCTCGGTTGAACCGACCGTTCCGTTTCTAAAATCCGAATATAACACCGAAGCCACAATCTCTATGGTGTCTATGGCGGCAGTAAATGTCATATTGCTCGATTTTCTGCCAGTCTTGTCCATTGAGGCTTGTAATCGCTTATTGAAGCCGGTGTAGCCAAGCGGATTCTGGGCTGTCAGGTGACTGTTGAAGAAGCGGATCGAGCCTTTGTCAAAAATGTTTTCCAGATACCATTGATATTCCAGTGGGAAATGGTGTCCACAGGTCTCACACACCCCCGCATATTCGCCGTACAGATCGGGAACCCAGAGGTCTTTGCAACCGTGTCTTTCAGCGCTGGGGCAGGTTACGGTTTTGTCCTCGTTGGCCAGTGGGCTGGTATAGGTATCGGTGACTTCCAGTGGATCCTGGCGTTGGGAAGATGATTGACCATTACCTGCGTAGGTGATCAGTTTGACCGGTTGCTTCTTCTTGTCGCCACTGAGAAAGTTGAGGGCCGACTGAATTGGGGCGGCGATTCTTTTTACCATTACTGAACCTTCGCCGGATACGTCACTGAGCATTTTTTGGGCCTGCCGCTTCTGATTTTTCAGGACATCATAGCGCAGGGTGTAATAGATGTGCTCACTTTGAATTCGGGCCTGCCGAAGGAGGCTTTCCTGGGCTTCAGGCTTACCAATGTAGCCATGAGTAGCCATCTTCAGATATTTTTTTGAGCGCTGCTGAAGCAGTCGGGCTGTTTCATCTTTGGAAAGATCCCAGGAGATCTCCACATCAAGTTCTTTACTTTCTGCCTTGGCTTTCTTTCTGCCGATTTCCCAGGTACGCAGTGATTTAAAACTCTTGACTGACAGGACTACCCGGTCGGTGGCGTTGATCATTTCAGATCGCAGTTTGGTAAAAAATGAAAAATCGTCACGTCTGGCACCAAGCGGGGGTTCTTGAATGATCCTGTCGATATTGCCGTGGTTGAGATTATCCACCGCTGTAAGGCGCAGACGATCGGCACAGACCTCGACCAACTCACGCGGAACTTTATTGCCTTCACCAATCTTTCCTTCTATGGCTGCGGCACCTTCAGGCGAGATGACCGAATAATAACCGTGACTGGCCATAAGACGGTAATCGGAAAGACCTATAGCCTCGGCGCCACCAGAACCTCCTTCGGATATGAATGAGACGCTCGGTACCCGCAGTTTTGTCATTGTGTAAATATTTCTGGCAATCTGCTGGGCCGCCCCCGGATATTCTTCAACCGGGTAGGAACCGGGGGTAAATACATAGAAATGGATGGGGATTCCTTCTGTTTCGGCCACCTTCATGTAGCGCAGAGCTTTCTCGTTGCCTTCCGGCTTGCATGAACCGCCGTTACGGAATTCTTCCCCATGGCCGCATTCCTGGCCGATCACCATGATGCTGACGGTGTAATTTTTTTTCTTTCCTTTTCTGGTCAGCGTCGCCTTGGCACAGATCATTGCCGGATCGATATTGGCGTCTTCCTCTCCGCCCAGCTCGGTGTAGTCGTCATAGACGTTTTCAAGGATATCCTTTAAGCTGAAACGCTGGATTGAACGAACGATTCTGACTCGTTCCATCGGTGTAAGCTGCTCTTCCGCACGTTCTTCAAGGAAACTGATTGAATCATGCAATTTCCTTATTTCACTCAATATCTCTTTTTCAGAATGGTCGTAAACCGTCTGTTTCAGACGATCACATGCTGTTTTGAAACCGTCCAGGTTGCCCCAGTTCGAAAAATCTTTAAGCTGGATCAGATAGTTGATCCGCTCTTCAATTTTTTGAAGTTGTTTAAGCTGCTCATTCATAAAACGTTTTATTCATTAAAATCAGAACGTCAGGAGACGATCCAGGTTTTCTTTGAGATAGTCGAGGTTGGTTATGATCGGCCCGCCATTTGAATCTTTGCCACGAATAACCGACTTATCGATGAATTGTGCTGCTCGCTGTTTCGCTTCATCCATGGTTTCTGCCCAGACCAGCGCCAGCGCCAGGTTGGGGTCGAAATCGCTGGGGATCGTATAGGGACGATCCGTCGGTACATGGGTATAAACCGCAGACCAGTCGTGATCCGGGAAGGAAAAATCGGTGATGGTTCCGATCCATGGGGCAAAGCCTCGCTTGGTATCCTCGGCGACGATACGCAGCTCGATGGCCGCTCCTTTGAAAGTAATATCCTGTTGTTTGAAACCTATCCTTTCCCCCAGGGCCAACCGGATTTGTTCACGAATCAGGTTGGGCTGCTGGTTATTGAGAAAACTTATTCTAGCGGAAATATCGTTCTCCACCTGGATCCTGGTGTTGACTTCAAGCAGATA
>JAQYVS010000442.1 GCA_030145365.1 Desulfofustis sp.
GTGATCTTATAGGGAAGGGTTCTGAACAGATTGATCATGGCCTGATTTGAAGGAAAGGTGTAGGCAAGCAATCCGGCAATACCGCTTTCCCTTGCTGAGTCGGCCAACTTGTGCAGAAATAGTTTGCCCAGCCCTTTTCCCTGAAATTCGGGACTGACGGAAAAAGCCACTTCAGCCAAATTGATATTTGTCAAGCGCATGCTTTCGGCCACAGCAACAATACGACCAAACCCGAATTCACCGACGATTGCCACCAGGGTTAGACTATTAACATAATCAACCTGTGATCTCAATTCCACATCCTTTCTGCCGAAGATCGTCTTTTGTCCGAAAAACCTTGAAACCACATCCTCTTTCGGCAGTGAGTAATAATGTTCCTGGATCCTGCGTTCATCGACCGGCTTGGCAGGTCTGATCAGGATTTCATCGCCATCGACCGTAATCTCTTCCTCGAGCCTGACCGGATAAACCGCTTTTACTGCTTCACCCAATGATCGTTCACGACCAATCAATCCCTGTTCCTTTGCCGATTCAAAAAGGGCTTCCCGAAATTCTGGATGGGCGATGGTAATCATTGCAATCACCCGCTCCTGAAGACTTTTACCAAACAGATTGACGGCTCCGTACTCGGAAACCACATAATGAACATCACCCCTTGGCACAACAACAGCGGTGTCGTTAAACGTGGGAACAACATTGGAAATAGGACCATCGGGGCCCTGACTGGTGGACATAAGCATCAAAATAGATTTTCCACCTGGAGAACGACGAGCACCGCGGACAAAATCCGGAATACCGGAAACACCTGCAAACCGGGTAGCGGCAGAAGCCTCTGCCGAGACTTGACCAGTCAGATCCATGCTATGGGCAACATTGAGTGAAATCATCCGGTTATGCTGAGCAATAACAAACGGATCATTTACATAATCGGACGGGTGGAAATCTATAGCCGGATTATCATTGAGAAACTCATAGAGATCATGGCTGCCGACAGCCATCGAAGCAACCATTTTTCCTTCATTGAACCCCTTTTTCCGGTTCGTTATCGTACCCTGGGCATAGAGATGCATGATATCATCGGTGAGAAACTGTGAATGGATGCCAAGATCGTTCTTATTGGCAAGTCCCCGAACTGTGGCCTGGGACGCGGCATCAAGCCCGATCTGCAAGGTTGCACCGTCCTCTATCAGACTAGCGATATGGCTGCCGATTTCATTTGCGGCATCCGATACTGATCTGGTGGGCGGTACAGAGAGTAAATTCTCTTCGTGTTCGACAACATAATCAACATAATTCACATGAATAAAACTCTGCCCCATAACCCTGGGCATCCTCGGATTCACCTGGGCAATGACCAGGTCTGCAGACCTGGCTGCCGCCATGGTTACATCGACGGATATCCCAAGACTCATCCAACCGAAATCGTCGGCCGGTGAAACCTGAATCAAGGCAACGTTGAGCGGCATCTTCCGACTTAAAAAAAGTCCCGGCACATCGGACATGTTCATCGGGGTAATAAAACGTTTGTGATGGGCAATGGATTCCGATTTGGCCGAGCCAAGATAAATCGAACGGATATTGAGGCTGGTATCTTTTGTTTTATCGGCAATGGCGGTAAGAGATGCAGTTTCCCGCCCCAGTAATCGGACAATTTCAAGGCCGCTGAAAATATTGGCCTGTTCGGTCAGGGCCTGGACCAGATGCTGTGGTTCTCCACATCCCGAACCGATAAATACCCGCCCACCTGATTTGATCAAACCAATCGCTTTTTCGGCAGTAATTCGTTTTTGCAGATAACTATCTGCCCAATATTGCGACGCAGGCATAGACCCTCCCGGGAACGTATCTCATGTCTTTGTTCTTTATTTTTTCAAGCTATGTCACATGATGCATGAAGCATAAGGTCACAGCCCGAACATTTCAGGTGCTTTAAAGGATAGTTATAAGACTATTATCGACGATGCTCAATGACAATTGTATCGATGGTGGAAGAATGACAACAGATGAGACGCCAAGGAACAACAGGGTCGGCTGAACCGACCCCGGATACATTGAATCAGGAGAATTCTGCCAGGATTGAACGGGCAATGATCAGGCGCTGAATCTCGCTTGTGCCCTCATAAATTGTGGTGATTCTTGCATCTCTGGTATATCGCTCGACGGGAAAGTCGGTGGTATAACCATAGCCACCGAGAATCTGCATGGCATCATAACAAGCCCGATTAGCCGATTCGGTGGCAAATAGTTTGGCCATCGAGGCTTCTTTGGCAAAGGACCGCCCCTGTTCCTTGCGATAAGAGGCATTCATCAGCAGCAGTCGGGCAGCCTCCAGTTCAGTATAACGATCTGCTATTTTCCACTGAATTGCCTGGAATTCACTTATCTTCCGATCAAATTGAACCCGTTCAAGTGCATAACGGGTGGCCACATCCATGGCTGCCAGCCCAACTCCCAGACCAAGCGATCCGATACCTATACGCCCCCCGGCTAACTCGGAAACCGCTACCCGGAAACCGTCGTTGAGCGTTCCCAGCAAAGCGTCCACCGGGATTCTACAGTCCTGAAACAGAAGTTCATGGGTTGATGAGGCATGCTGACCCATTTTCTTTTCCGCCTTGCCGATTTCAAAGCCTTCTACTCCCGCCTCGACCAGAAAGACGCTGACACCTTTGCCCTTGGGAGCCTCCGGGTCTGTTATCGCCCAGACAACGAAAACACCGGCGCAGGAAGCACTGGTGATGAAAATCTTGGAGCCGTTGAGCACCCAGGTATCGCCGTTAAGAACGGAAGTTGTCGTCATCGACGCAGGGTCGGAACCGGCTCCGGGTTCGGTCAGTCCAAAAGCTCCAGCAAGATATTCACCGCTACAGATTTTCGGGATATATTTCTCTTTCTGCTCCTGAGAGCCAAGGGCCTGAATGACCTCGCACACCATATTATTTACCGATACGGTCACCGCAGTCGAAGTACAGGCTCTGGCAATTTCGGTCATCGCCACGCTGAAGGCGACAACGCCCGCTTCTGATCCGCCATATTCATCGGCAACATTAAGTCCCATAAATCCCAGTTCGGCCAGTTTAGTCAGGTTATCAAGAAAAATTTCTGGATCACCTCCCTGGTCCAAACCAGCTGCAACCGGCTCAAGTTCAGCCTGGGAGAATTCCCTGGCAGTATCCTGGATCAGCTTCTGTTCTTCGCTTAAGTCAAGATTCATATTCTGATTCTCTCGTATCGTCAGATTGTGGATTCGTTTTTACTCATTAATCTTTCGAGTATAACCAACTGGGTGCGCTGGCGCCTGATTCATTTCCCGGTAAATTGCGGCACACGTTTTTCTAAAAAGGCCTTCATCCCCTCTTTCTGATCATCGCTGGCAAAGCAGACACCAAAGAGATCGGCCTCATATTGGCAGGCCCTATCACTATCCATCTCCATGCCGGCCCTCACCACTTCTTTACAAAGTGCAATTGCCACTGGCCCTTTTTGAGCAATTTTTTCCATTATTCCAAGACACTCGGGCAGCAATTGTTCGAGTGCCACAACCCGATTGACCAAGCCTATACGGCAGGCTTCCTGGGCATCAATCATATCACCCGTGAATAGCAGTTCAAAGCCGTGTCCCTTGCCAACCAGACGGGGCAGACGTTGGGTGCCTCCGAAGCCAGGAATTACGCCTAAATTTACTTCAGGTTGGCCAAATTTGGCATTTTCGCTACAGATACGAATGTCACAGGCAAGTGCCAGTTCACAGCCACCGCCAAGGGCAAACCCGTTAACAGCTGCAATAACCGGTTTGGGAAATTGTTCGATGACCGACATCACCCTATGGCCAAGTTTGCCGAACTCCCTGCCTGCCAGAGCATCGTAGTGCTGCATCGCGCTGATATCGGCTCCGGCCACAAATGCCTTTTCTCCGGCTCCAGTGAGGATTACTCCAACCAGCTCGTCATTTTCGGCCAGTTCGCTAAACAGCTGCAGCAATTCAGCCAAGGTCTCCGGGTTAAGGGCGTTGAGCGCTTTGGGCCGGTCAATGGTGACAAGCGCCGTCTTTCCTTCCATGGTATATGACACATTATTCATCGGTATCCTCTCTTCTTTAAAATGTCAGCGATCAGTCAATAAAAAATCTCCAGGCACAAAACCAGTCATCAGGGTGATCATCAGGGGGGCACCCGATACATTCGGTTTTTATACGCTTATCAATACTTCTTGCAAAACAGCTGTACTCAACCAACCCCCCAGATTTACACGGATAATTGGCTAACCCTTTGCGTTTTCTTGCCACCTGCACCCGGCACTGGTTCATCTGGAAAATAAAACTGTCTTCACTTTCCTCAACAATTGATTGGGTGTTTATCGATTCATATACCCGAAACCCCAAGGCACGCTTCAAGCCATCAAGACCGGGAAATTCGGGAAGCTTGAGCTGCTGTTTTATTGATTGGGCTTCAAATGGGGAAAAATGAGCCCAGCATGAGTCATTACATCGTTTGGCCTCGTTGAGTCCCTCACTCATTTCAATGGTCTGAAACCATACTCCGTCATTTACCAGCCAGTTTTTCGCCACCCGTTCCTTCAACTCAATAAGGCGTTCCTCCTCCATCTCCAAGAGGGGGGTAGGTACACCATCAACCATGTCAAAGCCGAACATAGCTCCAAGATGCTTCATCTGTATGGCGAAACTCGTCTTCGAGGCCTGCTCGAGAAGCTCCAGGGCCTTCTCCGTGCCCATCTGGTGCTTAACTTCTGCATACCACAAACCATGATGGATAATGATCCGATGAAAGAGATCAACAATAAATTGAGCCGTTTCTTTTTTATCCAACTGGGATGCGCTTGTCGGGCTTTCAACCATCTACTTTCCTCCGTGCAGAAATTAACAGAATGTTATCGAATCAGGACTTTTGGTGAGCGCCTCGAGTCCGTTATTGGTGACCACATGGGTGTTTTCTATTCCTACAACCCCCTGACCCGGTAAAATAACTTTGGGTTCAAGGGCAATGATCATGTTTTTCTCAAGGGGCAATTTTTGAGATTTGGCTATAAAAGGAAATTCATCCAGTTCCAAGCCAACCCCGTGACCGGTGAATCTGATTCTTCGATCCCCAGTTCCCATGAACCACTCTTCGTAACCTTTCTTTTCAGCAGCCTGAAGCATTGAGTCATAAATATCACCGCTGGCAACTCCCGGACAGGCCATATCTTTGACCATTTCCTGGATTTCCAGCATCGCTTCGTGAGCTCGAAGCAACTCACCGGGTAGTGTACCGATACAGAAAATCCGAGCGTGATCCGACAGATAACCGTGTAACCCGAACACGTAATCGACCAGCACCGGTTCATTTTTCTGAATCTTTTTAAAACCAGCCCCCTGACCGGTAAGCGGGCTTGGACCTTCCCCCCCGGTGGGTGAAGCAAGATAGCTCGGTACTGCAGCAGAAGGTCCGGACATCAAATGTCCATAAAACAGTTCAGAACCCCACAGACGCATTCTGACAATTCCCTGGTGCCCGAGACTCCTGGCATATCCCTCCAGCTGTCCCGCCAGTGCAATCTCTGTTTTACCTGGCTCCAGCAGGTCGCACACCTTTGCCGAAACCAGATCCGAGTAATGTGCAGCCCTGGTGATACATTCCAGCTCAAAATCAGATTTCACTGCCCTGATCAGTCTGATTGGCAGTGAAATATCTACCAGCTCGGTCTGGTTGAAAATCTGTTGATACTGGAAAAACAGATTTACCGGTAAAACATCAAGTTCAAGCCCCAGAACAGACGGCTGGATATACCCATATTCGGCAAGCGTTTCCGGAATCTTTTTTGGACTTATTAGCGATACCACATGATCAAGAGATGATTCGGACCGGGCCCGATCAAAGTCTTTAAAGATCATAACCAGCGGATCACCTGAATCAGGAACAAAAAGCCAGCCCTGCTGTGAAGTTCCGGAAAAATAGAATAGATCGGTTTTCTGAACAATCAGCGCCCCGTCTATACCCCTGTCTTGCAGTGCCTGCTGTAGTTTGTCAATACGAGCCGTCAGTTCGAGTTTTGATGCCGCCGCTTGTTGGGTTGTCTGCATCGCCAGTCCTTTCGGGAGCTACATAGGACTAAAATTAGTATTCATAGAACCCCTTTCCGCTCTTTCTGCCCAGCCAGCCTGCCTCCACATATTTTCTTAACAGCGGGCAGGGACGATACTTGGAGTCTTTGAAGCCGTCGTACAAGGTTTCCATAATGGCCAGACAGGTATCAAGACCGATCAAATCGGCCAGGGCCAATGGTCCCATCGGATGGTTCATGCCGAGCTTCATTACCGTATCGATGTCTTCAGCTTTACCGACGTTCTGGTAGAGACAGAATATTGCCTCGTTGATCATAGGCAGCAGGATACGGTTGGCAATAAACCCTGGAAAATCGTTGGCTTCTGCGGGTGTTTTTCCAAACTTTTGGCAAAGCTCCCAGGTGATATCAAAAGTTTCCTGGGATGTGGCCAGTCCACGGATAACCTCAACCAGTTTCATGATCGGTACCGGGTTCATAAAATGCATACCGATAACTTTGTTGGGTCTGTTTGTCTGAGCTGCAATCCGTCCGATTGGAATCGAAGATGTGTTGGTACCTAAAATTACGTGTTCAGGACATGCCTCATCGAGCTGGCGAAAGATATTAAATTTCAGATCCTCGATCTCAATTGCAGCCTCAACTACATAGTCGGCAACGGCCATATCTCCGAGGTCAGTTGTCGTTTTCAATCTGCCGAGAATTTCTTTGGCTTCTGTTTCATCCAGTTTGTTTTTAGCAACACTTCGATTCAGATTCTTCTCTATAACACCCAGACCTTTTGCGGTGCATTCTTCGTTGATATCACTCATGATAACATTGAGTCCGCTGGCCGCCGCAACTTGGGCGA
This sequence comes from Desulfofustis sp., assembly GCA_030145365.1. Lineage (GTDB taxonomy): Bacteria > Desulfobacterota > Desulfobulbia > Desulfobulbales > Desulfocapsaceae > JABDQA01. Next base: position 6,911 of record JAQYVS010000442.1, read on the forward strand.
TGCCGCCGCCCATCTGGCCCGCTCCGATTACTCCAAATGTTTTAATTTGCATAACTTCTCCTTACCTTCATCTATTTCAATTATCGACTAACGACCAGAGCAACCGCCTCTCCACCTCCAAGGCACAAAGAAGCCAGTCCCGTTTTGAGGTCACGGCGCTCCATCTCGTATAACAGCGTTGTTAAAAGCCTGGCGCCACTTGCGCCGATAGGATGTCCAAGTGCGACGCTTCCTCCATTTACATTTACTTTACCAGGGTCAAGATCAAGCACCCGATTTATCGCCACAGAGGTGCCGCTGAAAGCCTCGTTTATTTCAAATAAGTCGACATCATTGATTGAAATTCCTTCTTTTTCCAAGACCTTGGGAATTGCATAAATCGGAGCCATGAGCACATACTTCAAATCTATTCCATGCGACGCCTGGGCACCAATCCTCGCCAGGATTCTACAGCCAAGCTGCTCCGCCTTCTCCTCACTCATGAGAACCAGGGCCGCAGCACCATCACTGATTATCGAGGCATTACCGGCCGTTCCGACGCCATCAGGTTTAAAGGCAGGACGCATCCGGGCAAGCATCGCGTAATCTGTCTCCGATGGACATTCATCGGTAGTGAAAACCAGTGGTTCTTTGCCACTGCGTTGGGGGATCGGTACCGGTGCAATCTGCTCTGTGAACAGTCCCGAGTTGGAGGCCTCCAGGGCTCTCATATACGACTGCTCTGCAAAACGATCCTGATCTTCACGCGTTACATCCCATTTTTCACAGATCAATTCGTTGGTCATACCCATGTGAAAATCGTTGACCACATCCCAGAGGCCGTCGTGGACCATATGGTCCTGAATTGTGCCCGGTCCCATACGATGTCCCCATCGAGCCTTTTCCAGATAGTAGGGAGCCATGCTCATGTTTTCCATGCCGCCGGCAACCAGCACATCGGCATCACCGCATTGAATCGCCTGGGCCCCGAGCATAACGGTTTTTACAGAAGACCCGCAGACCTTGTTGACGGTAATTGCCTCAACTTCGTGGGGTAAACCCGCTTTTATGGCCGCCTGTTTGGCAGGATTCTGACCGTAACCGCAGGGCAGCACCATCCCCATGATACATTCATCTACCTGAGTAGCCTGAATTCCGGCACGTTTAACAGCTTCTTTAATGGCATGAGCTCCAAGATCAGTTGCCCCAATCTTTGATAATGTTCCCCCAAAGCTCCCCAAAGGTGTCCGAACTGCACTGACAATTACCGCTTTTTTCATACTATCCCCACCCCTCTAGTTTGGTGTAAATCTTTTGGTTGATACCCGGCACCTGCATGCTATACCAAAACCGACCAAGCGCTCGGTCGATAATGCTATTGTTTCCTTTTAACGGGCATTTGTCAATATTTTTCGCTCTATTAATCAAAATCCTGGACACTGAAAGGTGGTATTAAAAGAATGGAAACGGGGAGCAGGACACAGGTATCCCTAGACGGCACGCACGGTTGGACCAACAACTGAGCAAGATCTCAATCTCGGTTCGGCCTGGCTGCTAAAGCAGAGATGAACGTTTTTTACGTGATCGGCGACTTATCAGGCCGATAATCCAGCCGACCAGAAGAACCCCTCCCCCGGCAAGAAACCATTTCAACGTCTCATTACTACTCAGGCGTTTATTTTCTTCCTGGACACCGGCCATTTGTTTCTCAAGGATTTCAACCTGGGAGCGTGCCTGCTTCAAATCCTCGTTTGTCTGGACAACGTCGACAGTATCTTCCTGGAGCATCAGAAATTTATTGGTGATGTCCTCCAGTTCTGCTGAACAGCTCGCCCGTTCACTCTCCAGGCGCTCTTTATCAGCAGTCAAATCATCCAGCTGCTGCCTCAGCGCTATTACGTTCTGGGTTAAGGCTGTCTTTTCCTGCTGCAGTAAATCAACCTGTTGCCCCAGCGGCGGCATGTCATTCAGAAAACGTCTCAGAACCCAGCCCTGTTTACCGCTGGGCAGTTGAACCTGGGCCCACTCTCCCTGCTCGTTTATCAACTCAACTGCGGTACCGTCCCGAACCACGGCAATAACTTTGAAGTCAGTCCCCTGCCCGCGTCTCATCATAATTTCTGAACTGGGCTTGACATACAGGGTTTCAGCTACGGCTGAAAAAGAGCAAAAAAGGATCAGAAACGTTATCAAACAAGTAGATACAAACCGTCTAGTCAGTGTCATGGGTACCGTCAGTAAAAAAATGAATGGAAGAAACCGCCCTCTGAGTCCCCACCCTATCCGGTTCGCATATTATACGCAATATTTTCCTGACAACAGCAGTAAGTGGAGAAAGATCTTAATTGATTCGCTTTTTCCCCTGCCATTCTTTTTCCCGCAGCTTAAATTTCTGAATTTTCCCGGTGGCGGTTTTCGGAAGCTCACCAAATTCTACCTGCTTCGGAGCCTTGAATCTGGCCAAATGCTCCTTGGTGAACTTGATGATATCTTCAGCTTCAGGACTACATCCCGGCTTGTGAACCACGAAGGCTTTTGGCACCTCTCCCCATTTCTGATCGGGTATTGGAATCACCGCGACTTCCTGGACATCGGGGTGGCTGTAGATAACATTTTCTACCTCAACCGTTGATATATTTTCCCCGCCGCTGATGATGATATCTTTCTTTCGGTCCATAATCTGAATATACTCATCAGGATGCATTACAGCGAGATCCCCGCTGTGAAACCAGCCTCCGGCAAAAGCAGCTGCGGTTGCTTCAGGATCTTTATAGTATCCGGTCATGACGTTATTACCACGCATGACTACCTCACCCATGGTAACACCGTCTCTGGGAACCGGCTGCATCGTTTCCGAATCAACCACATCCATAAAATGGGTTGCAATGTACGGCACCCCCTGCCGGGATTTCATCGTTGCTCGTTCATCATCGTTCAGCTGATCCCAGGAAGGCTGTCTGGCGCAGACACTGTGGGGACCGTAGACTTCGGTCAGACCATAGGTATGCGTGATTTCTGCTCCAATGGCCTCCATATTTTTAATAATGGTTGGCGCCGGCGGGGCCCCTGCCGTCATGATATTCAGGGTTCGCTTCATGTTGATATCAGCTGCCCCCGGCCAGTTGCTCATGGTGATCAACACCGTGGGTGCGGCACAGAGGTGAGAAACATCTTCAGCTTCAATCAACCGGTAAATATCTTCGGCAACTACCGCTCGTAAACAGATATGAGTTGCTCCTACTGCGGTAACTCCCCAGGTAAAACACCAACCGTTGCAATGAAACATCGGCAGTGTCCAGAGATAGACCGACGAGGCATTCAGACCAGACTCGAGAACTTCGCCGATGGCGTTAAGATACGCAACGCGATGGTGGTGCATCACACCTTTGGGTCGCCCGGTTGTACCGCTCGTGTAATTTATAGTCATCAATTGATCTTCGGAATCAATATCAGCTTCAACCAGCTCGGGAGAACCGCTGGCAAGAAAGCGTTCATATTCCATATCCCCGAGGGTACGTTCGTCATTTACGTCACAGACGGTGATATAGGTTTGTACTTTGGGTAGCTCATCGGGTTTTACCAGTGAAGCAAATTCACTGTCGACCACGACAATTTTGGCATCGGAATGGTCGATAATATAGGAGACCTCTCCAGTAGACAGGCGTATATTAATGCTGACCAGTGCCGCACCGATCATTGGAACAGCATAATGGGCCTCAAGCATCGGCGGGATATTTGGGCAAATAAATGCGACCTTGTCTCCTTTACCTACTCCCTGTTTTTTCAAGGCTGAGGCTAACCGATATACCCGCTCACCGAACTGACGATAGCTGTATCTTTTATCTCCATTTACAACGGCGGTCTTATCCGGGTACACGCAATAATTTCTGGTAAGAAATTCCACCGGTGTCAGTATGGATTTGTTTACGCTGGACATGGTCATCAGTAGTCTCCTCTGCAAAGAAATTAGGTGGCCGACATCATCAATTGCGCATAGTCACCGAGCGCTCAGTTGTTTCGCAACAAACAATTACTCCATTAATATCAGATATTTACAGCTTTGCCGCAAAGATAAAGCCAGAATTTTAATGGAGGAAATTCAGCTTATCTGAATAATTATTACAAGAATGTCTTGAGATTTATCCGAGAGTCACGATGCTTTTTTGACCATATATTTACCACTTAATTAAAAAAATTCTTTGACAAATATCACTTATTATTATCTAGTGAAGGCTAAACCGAGCGAGCGCTCGGTAGATTTTTTTCATCGTTCGATTTTTTTGTTCGCTGCTTGGCCTTGAAACTCATATAAAACATCATTTGTGAGGAGTAACTGGAGGTATGGAAAAGCTGTACAGAGAAGTTATGGACTTGAATATGATGGAGGATGACGAGCAGAAAGAAAGCGCTGCCAAAGCATTCTTTGAGAAGCTCAACACCATGGACCTGCCCGAATACTTCAACTGGGCCGGAGAAATTTTTGACGAGTTGCATGTAAAAGAACGTGGTGACAAGACAGCTCTTTTCTGGACCGATATCCATACCAAAGAAACTCAGTCTTATACCTATCGAGAATTTTCGGCCAATGGTAACCGCTGTCTGAACCGGCTGCGACAGGCCGGTGTGGAAAAAGGCGACAATCTCTACATGATGGTACCGATCGTTCCGGAGACCTGGTTTTCCACCTATGCCTGCGTTAAAGGTGGTATAATAAACGTCCCCACAGCCACCACCATGACCTTGAGGGAAATGGAATTCAGGTTCCAGACCTATACCCCAAATTGTGTTATTGCATCAGAAGTCTTTACCGATCTCATTGATGAGGCATTACAGCTGACGAACTCCACTCCGAAGATCAAGATTGTTTTGGGCAGCAAACCGGGCTGGATCAGTTATAGTGATCTCGAGAAAGAAGCAATAGAGGCAGAACCGGCTCAGACCAGATCCAACGATCTGCTCTTCTGCTTTTTCACTTCAGGCACGACGGGTTTGCCGAAACGGGTTGGCCACACGGCAGCATCATATCCCATAGGCCATTTATCCACGGCGGTTATGGCCGGTATTCGCCCTGACGACATACACCATAATCTCAGTGCTCCCGGCTGGGCTAAATGGGCCTGGAGTTCATTTTTCGCACCGCTCAACGTCGGTGCTACCGGAACCGGTTTCAACTTCACGGCTCTTGACGGCATGGCCTATATGGAATGTCTGACGACCCATAAGGTCTCAGTTTTCTGTGCACCTCCGACTGCCTGGCGGGTATTTATCAATCTTGATACTTCAGGACTTGATTTTTCCCATCTGCGTCAATCAATCGGGGCTGGCGAACCGTTGAATCCTGAGATCATTACCCAGTGGGAAAAACTGACCGGCACCTATATCAGGGACTTCTACGGTCAGACCGAATCCACTGCGATGATCGGAAATGCACCCTGGATGAAAGGTAAGATGCGCAAAGGATCATTCGGGTATCCTTCGTTCATGTACGACGTGGCACTGGTTGACGACGATGGCAAAGAAGTTACTCAAGCTGACGAACCTGGGTATATCGTCGTTCGCCTTGATCGCTGGCGATCAATTGGTTTATTCACCGAGTATATCGGCAACCCCGAAAAAATGGCCGGCGTATTCATCGACAACTACTATTACACCGGCGACCGTGCCTCCATCGATGAAGACGGATATTGGTGGTTTGTTGGCCGCAGTGATGATGTTATTAAGTCGTCCGATTACCGGGTAGGTCCCTTTGAGGTGGAAAGTGCCTTAATGGAACATGAAGCTGTGGCCGAAGGCGCTGTTGTAGGTGTGCCGGATGAGAAGCGTTTTCAACTGGTTAAAGCGTATGTAATTCTCAAGCAGGGACAGGAGCCGTCAAGGGAACTGGCTCTGGATATGTTCCAGCACACCATCAATATCCTGGCCAAATTCAAGATTCCTCGAATCATTGAATTTGTGACTGAAGTCCCAAAAACCTTAAGCGGCAAGATCAGGCGTGTTGAGTTGCGGGAACGTGAAGTTGAAAGACAGGAGAAGAGCGCTGATTCACCTCAGCAGGAATTCTATCATTGGGGTTTTCCCGAGCTCAGTTCAAAAAATTAGTATTCTTTTCTCAGAGGCGGTCTGACAGTCTCTGAGAAATACCTGTGTTCAAGGCAATCAACCAAAAGCCTATTGAAGGATCAGGTGACAACGGAGCATGATTATATGAACTTTGAACTCACTGAAGAACAGAGTCTGATTCGCGAGACTGTTCGCGATTTCGCCGAAACTGAAATAGCTCCAAGTGCGGCACAACGCGACGAAGAAGAGCGTTTTGACCGGGAATTGATGTTTGACAGTCTGGCGGAACTTGGACTCACCGGCATTGTCTTTCCGGAAGAATATGACGGTGCAGGAGCAGACTATATCAGTTACGCCATTGCCGTTGAAGAACTTTCCCGTGTCTGTGCTTCGACCGGCGTTACCCTGTCTGCTCACCTCTCATTATGCGCCAATCCAATCTATCTGTTCGGAACTGAAGGACAGAAGCAGAAATTTCTGGCACCGCTGGCCCGGGGAGAAAAACTTGGCGCCTTTGGATTAACAGAAGCATCTGCCGGCTCCGATGCCGGCAGCACCAAAACAACAGCAGTCAAAGATGGCGACGGTTGGATATTAAACGGCTCGAAGATCTTTATCACCAACGCCGGAGAAGCCGAGATCTATGTGGCCCTGGCCCGAACCGACAAAGATGCAACAAAGCACCATGGAATCAGTGCCTTTATAATCGAAAAAGGAACTCCAGGGTTCTCCTTTGGTAAGAAAGAGCAGAAAATGGGCATTCGCTCTTCTCCTACCATGGAAATCGTCTTTGAAAACTGCAGGGTCCCGGCCGACAATTTACTTGGAGAGGAAGGCGCAGGCTTCAAGGTGGCAATGAAAACTCTTGACGGCGGCAGGATTGGCATAGCCTCACAGGCGCTCGGGATTGCCCAGGGAGCCCTCGACCAGGCTGTGGATTATGCCAAAGAGCGCAAACAATTTGACAAACCCATCGCATCGTTTCAGGGTGTATCTTTTCAGCTGGCTGACATGGCCACCCAAATCGAAGCTGCCCGCTTGCTGGTGTACAATGCAGCGTACCGGGCCAGCGCCGGACTATCGTATTCGCAGGCTTCGGCAATGGCCAAACTGATGGCCAGCGAAACGGCAATGAAAGTCACCACACAGGCTGTTCAAATTTTAGGCGGTTATGGGTATACTAGGGACTTTCCGGTGGAACGGATGATGCGTGATGCCAAAATCACAGAAATATATGAAGGAACAAGTGAAATCCAGCGGTTGGTAATCGGTGCTTCGCTTACCCGCTGAATCGTTGGATACAATTATCAACAAGGAATAATCGAGGGAAATCATGAAAATTCTTGTTTGCATCAAACAGGTTCCCGATATGGAATCGAAATTTAAAATCGATGCTTCGGGAACCTGGTACGATAACGTTGATTTAGCCTGGCGCATGAACGAATATGATGAATATGCGGTTG
>JAQYVS010000002.1 GCA_030145365.1 Desulfofustis sp.
TGCCATCAAAAATGTGTTGAATAAGGCTGAGCAGGTAGCCAAGCTGGACACTACGGTATTGATTCTCGGTGAAACAGGAACCGGCAAAGAACTCATGGCCCAGGCCATACATAAACTGAGCAGACGCAGGAATAAGTCCAAGGTAACGTTAAATTGCAGTGCCGTACCCTCAGATCTGTTCGAAAGTGAACTGTTTGGGCATGAAAGAGGGGCTTTCACCGGTGCAGATTCAAGACGCATCGGACGATTTGAGCTTGCCGACGGCTCCACACTTTTTCTCGATGAAATTGGTGAAGTTCCAACGCGGATTCAGGTCAAGCTCCTGCGGGTGTTGCAGGAGAAGAAATTTGAGCGCGTGGGAGGACAGAAGACAATATCCTCTGATGTCCGGGTAATCGCGGCAACTAACCGGGATCTGAGAAAAGCAATAGATATCGGAGAATTCCGCGAAGATCTTTATTATCGTCTAAATGTCTTTCCAATCGTAATCCCGCCTCTTCGTGAGCGCCGTGATGATATTCCCCCTCTGGTCTGGTATTTCGTCAGGAGCTTTGGTGAGAAAATGGAAAAATCCATTGAATCCATTTCTCGCTCAAGCATGAATCAATTGTGTCAATATCACTGGCCCGGCAATGTTCGTGAGCTGAAAAACATTATTGAGAGAGCCGTTATTATCACAACCGGCTCAACTCTTCAGATAGAGCTGCCTGGTTCCCAGGAGGCTGCAGCACATCAAGTCCAAACTCTAAATGAAGTTCAGAGACAATATATTTTAGAAACTCTGGAGTCCACTGGGTGGCGCATAAGGGGCAACAGAGGGGCTGCAGAAATTCTTGGGCTCAAGCCCACTACATTGGAGTCAAGAATGGCGAAGTTAGGTATTGTTCGCCCTGCCATAGAAACTAACCAACGGTAGCGTCAGACCTGCTCATCTTTGCACTTCCCTTGATCGATCGAGGGAGGGAAGTTACGTGTGAACTCATGACCGCCAAATAGTCCCAATACTCATCTCATTTTCTACCTCGGTTACTCCTTCGACAGCTTCCGCTATATCAGTAACCGCACTGAGAATCCGAGCCGATCGGGCAGTACCCGTTATGACAACACGCCCGTTTCGGGCCATTGTTTCCAAATAGGAGCCGCCTGTTTCCTCGTTTTGAGTGATGGCCGACCAGACCAGGCTGGCAAGAAGCTCATCGGCGAAGGCTTGACGAGAGGCATCAGTGGCATCAAAATCACCTCTTTCAATTATCCCAAGAATTGTTTCCACGGCACTTTGCAGGTTCATTCTCCCCAGGTTGAACACGAGGTCATAGAGTGACGGATCTTTCCACTCAAAGCCATACATATGGCGGGTCCACTTGTTGAATTTTTTATCACTTGCTTTGATCTGTATGAGCGCCTCCTCCTGGTCAATCCCGTGCTTGTTCAATGCATTTTCAACGCGGTACGCTTCATCGGCCACTACAAGTACGCGCAGCACATGGGGAACATTTCTGATCAGCTCCTGACCGGAAAACCCATGATAAACCAGGTCCTGCTTCTCACAGCGTTTCAGAAACGCTGCCCGTATCAGATTGAAATGGGCATCACGTTTATCACGGTCTCGCTGCCAGAGCTTGGGAGGTTCTGCCATGGCTTCAACGAGTTTGGCCTCTTCAAAATGGAAATCTTCAGCAGCACCTAAAATGAGTTCTTTTCTGCGAAGACACGGATAACTCAGTCGTTCTGCTACTTCATGCGCAATCTGTTCACCGCCACTGAATAAGGTCCTTGATATTGTTATGATCGCCATGTCAGTTCCTTTTGTATAAGCTGATTTTCTGAGCTTGAGTGAAACATAAATGAGAACTACAGTACCATCGGAATATCACCGAGGCTTAAATCTTGACTGGTTACGATATTTTCAATTGTTAACGTTTTCCCGTCCTTTTCAATGGTGAGGGTAAATGTTCTGTCATCTTCAAGCTTTCGGAACCAGAAATCACCGAAATTATCCGTTTCAGCGACTATCGCTTCACCTGTTTCAACATCTCTTAACAAGCATGTAGCTCCTATTATAACCTCTTTATCCTGTGGCTCGTAGAGTGTGCCGCCAATAAATTTTTTTGGCAGATTTTTATAATAGACCCGCGATTTTGTGCCGGCGCCAGGATTGAGAAGTTCGGATTCTTTGATAAAGTCTGCAAAATCTTCTTCGTCACCAAATTGGAGTGCCTCGGTTGGGCATTGATCAACACAGCGGGGCACGGTCCATTCCGGGTCATTGTCGAGTAAATGCGTACATCCCGTGCATTTCTGGGCCAGGGTCAAGCCCTCGTTGAAATAAATTGCATCATGGGGGCAGGTATCTACGCAGAGCCTGCAGCCAACACAGGTCTCCGGATGAATAATCACAATGCCGTCATCGCGCTTGGTTATTGCCCCGGCCTCACATTGTTCGATACAGGGCGCATCATCGCAATGATGGCAGAGTTTCGGGATATAGGACACTTTCACCTTGGGAACCTGGCCGCGCACCTGTTCATCGATGCCAATCCAAAACTGTCCCGTATCCGGCTGAGGTTTGGCATATGGGGTCCAGTCATTTCCTACGTGCTCATCTTTGCAGGCAATTTGGCAACAATAGCAGCCATTGCAAATCGCTAAATCTATATAAAATGCTTTCATGATTTTTTATCCTCTTTGATAACCCAGGCATCGAACCGAAGTCCCCCGGCCGGTTCATATTTTCGTTCAAAGGCATCCGGATAATCTCGCCTCCACTCATCCATCTCAGTACCAGACAGTCTCTCCACTTGAACCAGATAACCGCTGGTCGCCTGGCCTACACAGTTTTCCGATATGATCCCATCGGGAGAAATGGTGTTAATGGCTCCGCCCCGATCAATCTCGCCGACTTTAATAGCATCAGCCCTGGCTCCATGGTCGATATAGACGACTCCCGGCCGTAGACGTTCGGTGACGTAGGCTCCAGCCAGCACGATACCCCGGTCATTAAAAATCTTGACGATGTCGCCATGTTCAATATCTCGTTTTGCCGCTTCAGTTGGGTGCATCCAGACAGGTTCATATTTATAGCCGTCCCTGCCGGTGACCTTGCAGGTTCCAACTTCTCTCGTCCAGGTGATATCATCGCATTGGGAATGTACCCGCCAGCGACCATGATTGGACATGAGCAGCAGTGGATATGTTTTTGCCCGGCTGCTGGAAAGCCGTTCATCGTGCATACCACTTTTTTCAATCCACTTGGGGATAGGAGGGCGTTCTTTGTCATCCGGAAAGCGTATTGCCAGGTCTTCGGAATAGAATTCCAGTTTACCGCTTTTGGTGCCCAGGCGATGATTTTCCGGATCTTCATAGAACTGTCGAAAACCGGGAGGATCTGATTTCCAATCCTCGGCTGTACTGTACATCCAGTATTTTTTCTCTTCCAGCTCTTTCCAGGTGACGAGCTTTTCCCCTCCCATATGATTCCAGATTCTCTCCTGCATTTCCCGGATCGTCAACCCCTGGGTCATTTCCTGCTCCAGACCAACTTTTTTTGCGACCTCAACCACGATCTCGAAATCGCTCTTAGACTCACCGATTGGCTCAATGGCTTTGTCCTGAATCATGATATTGGGTTGAGGTGTCCCCTGACGTACATTGGTTACGATATCATCGACTTCCATCAGTGTGTTGGCCGGTAGAATAATATCGGAATACACGCAATCGTTTTCCAGCCAGGGGTGCTGAGCGACAATGGTCTCGATTTTTGGATTTCGTAAGGAAAGTTCTGTTTCGTTCCCCCCATTCCAGCAGGTAATCCGGCAAGGGCTATCGGTCCAGATCATATGAATTTCACTACCGCCCTCCTCCTCCGGGATGGGATAGGTATAGTCGCTGAACTGATCATGGGGTAGGGCTTCGATGGCTCCGGTACCGCGGAAAGTGATTGGCTCGTCGGATTCAATGGCTTTGTGCACCAGGCATTTTGGCAAGGCCTGCTTTTGCCAGGCGGTGATGGAAGACATGACCGGAATGGAGAGGCGTTCTTCAAGATCCGGGCTCCAGACGCCTCCTGCAAGACCTTGCTTCCTTGGCATCCCGAAATAGGTCAGCTGTAATTGATGGACTCCCGGTCCACCCAGCCCCTGCATGGCAAGAAGGATCACCTCCAGGCGTGCATTCTCGTGGGAATATGGACCACGAATAAGTCCTCCGCCAAAATAGTGGGCAATGGAAGTTGTTTTGTCCGCAAATTCCCGGGCAAGAGCCTTTATGGTCCATTCAGGGACCCCACATTTTTTTGTGGCCCAGGCGGGTGACTTGGGAATATCATCGTCTTCTCCCAGCACATAGCTGGAAAATTCATCCATACCGATAGCATGGGTACGGATATACTCTTTATCGTAAAGACCTTCGGTGAGCCATACATTGATGATTGCAAGCTGCAGGGCCGCATCCGTATTCGGCAGAACCGGTATCCATTTATCCGCATGAATGGCTGCTCCGTAGTTAAGATCCGGGCAGATATATACCTGCTTCATGCCTATTTCCGACCAGAAATAACAGAGTTTGCTGGCAAACTGACCGGTAAAGCCCCAGGGAGTGGTTTCAGGATCACATCCCCAAAAAAGCATCATTTCGGTATGTTCGGTGGCATCATTAACCGTATTAGCCGCCGGCCACATATTGCCTTGAACACCTTGCCCCCACACATGTTTTGCTCCCCAATACCACCCTTCCCAGCTGTCTGGGTTGCGCACCTGCAGTGTAAATCCCCCCATATGATCCAGAAGATTGCCGGAATGTCCGTGAGGCGTATTAATTGATTTACATTCACCGTGTCCGTCGCCCTGCATCAAAATTCCGTGAACACCATAGGTCTTGTGGATCCGGTTTATTTCAGAAGCAATGATTTCACTCGCCTCATCCCATGAGATACGGACATATTTGCTTTTACCTCTATTTTGAGGATTCCGTTCTCCGTTAGGATCCCAATCCACACGTTTTAGCGGGTATTGAATACGGTTTGCCGAGTAAACTCTTTTTTTATAGGAAAGTGAAAAAGGACCGGGCAGCGATTTCCAGTCGGGTTCGATATATTTACCGTTTTTCGACATTTTCCACTGACGCACATCTTTTTTCTGGTATTTCCAGCCATAACGCATTGGGCGGATTCGGACAATTTTGCCGTCTTTAACATCCACCATTCCCTCAGCTCCGCCTCCGAAAAAGCCGCCAAGACCCAGGCTTCTCAAAACCGTTTTGTCTTTAAGTTTTATTTTTGCCATTGTTACGGACTCCTTTTATTTTCTGGGTTTATGACGGATTTGAAAAAGATCATCCCCAGGAAAAATTTCACGTCTCAAAGATTTCATCTACAATAACCATGCCATTAAACATGGTGTTGATTGAAACTGAATTAAGAAGTGGTAATTAACGTGTTTACTTGTCAATCAGCAGGTAACAATGCCTACAGCGAAACGCACAGCGCCTCCAATATATCGGACGGGGGCCCAGTATGTTGGAGATTGACAGGCTTGTTTTTCAGGGTAATCCGGGTGAAGGTGACTGCCGAATGTATCGCTCAGGAATAAAGTGATTCAGCAATCTTATGGGCTGTTTCTTTGAGGGCGGGAGTTGCAGATTTCAGAAACGTATCCGTTAAACGAAAAGCCGGACCTGCAATAATTACTGCGGCTTTAGGAGGACCACCGGGGTAATGGATGGGCACAGCCATGGCGTGAATGTCGACGTAGCGTTCACCTCTATCGTAGGAGACGCCATCTTCTCTAACTGTTTTCAGCAACTCACGATAGCTTTTTTTCGAGACGATGGTTCGCTCGTTGAATTTCTCAAACTCTCTTTGCAGGCATGACTCAATATAGTCAGGATCGCTATGGGCCAGGATTGCTTTGGCTCCGGCTGCAACATTGATTGGCACCAGTTCACCCTGCTGGAAGTTAAATCTCAGGTGGCTGGGCCCTTCAACATGGGTTGCCAGAATTACGTTAGTACCGGACAGTAACTCCAGGGCGACACTTTCACCGGTCTGTTGAGCGAGTTGGAACAGGTGTGGCTGGGCGATGGACAACAAACGTGTGTCCAGCGAGCGTGTGGCCGCATATCCCATACGGTAAGCGGACATACCCAGTAAATATTTCCTGGTTGCCGGATTCTGCTGGAGGAAATGCGTAGCAACAAGCGTTTTGATCAGCCGGCTTGTTGTGGATTTGTGCATGCCAAGTTTTACACTCAATTCTGTAGTTCCCAGTTCCGTATCTGATGG
>JAQYVS010000046.1 GCA_030145365.1 Desulfofustis sp.
GTCCAGTGAAAGGGACCCACATATTCTTTGTACTGCTGCCATAGTGGATCTGAGCCGGAAGCAAAGCCAACCAGAGCAGAATCCCAGGCTGGTTCGTCACTGTTGTCTCCCAAGGTGTTAAGGGGAGAGGAAGCTAAAAACTGCTTGATTATTTGGATTATTGTTTCCGGAGAAACAGCCGTATCCGGTTTCATGGCACCCTCCAAGATAACAGAAGTGACCTTCTTAATAAGAGATACAATTCAAGCCTGAATTTTGGCATGTAAGAAATTGAAATCACTAATGAATGGCGGAGAGGGTGAGATTCGAACTCACGGTACTTGCGTACACACGCGTTCCAGGCGTGCACCTTAAGCCACTCGGTCACCTCTCCGGGTCTTTGATTTGCTATTGAGAGGTACTACATAAACGCTCGATTGCAATTTATCAATCAAAAAGTAGTTTGGCACGAAAAAAGAGAACTGTCGGAGAAGCTCCGGTCCTACGGGCGGCGCTGCTTAAAAAAGTCTTTGAGTAATTGCCCGCATCGATCTTCTAGAAGTCCACCTGATACCTGCAGCGTATGGTTCAACCTCATGTCGGTGCCGATCTGATATTTTGAAACGGCGGCACCAGTTTTCGAGTCATATGCTCCGAATACGAGCCTGTCTATTCTGCTGTGAATTATGGCTCCCATGCACATCAGACAGGGCTCCAGCGTCACATAGAGCGTTGTTCCGATAAGGCGATAATTGTTGAGTTCTGTAGAAGCTGTCCTGATTACTTTGATCTCAGCATGGGCCGTTGGGTCAGAGTCTTTAATAGGAGTGTTTCCTGCAGCGGCGAGCAGGGTGTGGCCATCGGTGAGAACGGCACCGACCGGAACTTCACCGACGACAGCTGATTTCTCAGCTTGAATCAGGGCATACTCCATCCAGCCGATATCGGTTGTCTCAAAATCCATTTAACAATTACCGGTTTAGCCGCTTCCGGATATTCTCAGCTGCCGAACAACTCTCTGATAAAAGGACCGACTGCAGCACTGCCCTGTTCATCAACGAGTTTGATGGTTTGTGAACCCACCACCCCCATATCGGCGAGACCGATCAGTTCTTCAATATCAGCTCGGCTCTGAATGCCGAATCCTACAGCCAGCGGCAGTGACGTGGCCTGGCGGCAACGAGTCAGGTAGGGACCGAAATCAGAATCAAACTCAGAATGCTTGCCGGTCACCCCGCGACGGGCGGTACAATAGATAAACCCTCCACCATACTCGGTCAGTGCATGCATCCGCTCATCGGTGCTGGTTGGAGAGAAAATCATAATCGGAGCAATATCTCGTTCTTTAGCCAGTTGGCAACAACGGGCGCCTTCTTCAGGTGGCAGATCCGGCAGAATTAAGCCACTGATGCCTGCCTCTTTGGCACGGTCCAGAAACCGTTCTTCGCCGTATTTGAACATGATATTGTAGTAGGTCATGTATAAAAACGAAATGTCGTAAGTCGTACACATTTCAGCGCCAAATTTCAGGCAGTCCTCAATGGTTGTTCCATTGGTGATGCTATCCTGATTTGCTTTGAGGATAACCGGACCATCTGCCATTGGTTCGGAAAATGGAATCTGCATTTCGATGCAGTCAACCCCGTTCTCAACCATTTCCCTGATTACCTCGCGGTTTATGTCAAAGGATTGATACCCCAGGACAATATGGGTCATCAAAAGAATTTCTTTTTGCTCTTTTCTTGCTTGTATTTTCTCTTCTAGTTGCATCTTAGCACCATCTATCTGATACGTACGATTCGGTCACTTATTTGGAGTACTGCTTTGCCCGATCGATGATAAACTGTTTCCAGGATGGATCGTCATAAGCGTGGGCAATGGTAAAGATATCTTTGTCGCCCCTCCCGGACATATTGATGACAACAGCATCATCGGGGGATAATGCCGGTGCCTCTTTAAAGGCCTGAACGAAGGCATGGGCTGATTCGAGTGCTGGAATGATACCTTCTTTTTTCATGGTCAGGTCAAGGGCCTCGATAACTTCTTTGTCGGTGGCCGCTTCAAACCGGACTTTATTTTTCTCCCAGAGGTCGGCAAGAATAGGAGATACCCCAATATAGTCAAGACCGGCGGAAACAGAATGGGTGTCCAGCATCTGGCCATCGTCATTTTGCAGAAACATGGTTTTATAGCCCTGGGCAATACCGGGTGATGCGTCATCACCACAGAGCCTGGCAGCGTGTTGACCGCTGTTCAGACCATGTCCACCTGCTTCAACCCCAACCAACTCCGTCTGTTCTTCATCGAGAAATTTTTGAAAGATCCCTAAAGAGTTTGACCCGCCGCCGACACAGGCGTATACCTTTGCGGGCAGCCGACCATGTTGGGCAACAATCTGTTCGGCTGTTTCTTCTCCGATAATTGACTGCAGCCAGGCGACCATTTCCGGGAACGGTGCAGGGCCGCAGGCGGTTCCAAGCACGTAATGGGTCGTATCCATATTGGTGACCCAGTCACGGAAAGCTTCGTTGATGGCATCTTTTAAGGTTTTTGACCCATCCTGGACCGGGATCACGGTGGCCCCCATTTTTTCCATCCAGAAGACGTTCGGGCGCTGGCGGAAAACATCCTCTTCGCCCATATATACGGTGCAGTCAAAGCCAAATTTTGCGGCCATGGTAGCGGTGGCCACACCGTGCTGGCCAGCGCCGGTTTCAGCTATGACCCGGGTTTTGCCCATTCGCTTGACGAGCAGTCCCTGTCCCATAACGTTGTTTGCTTTATGGGCGCCGGTGTGATTCAGATCTTCACGCTTGATGTAGATCTGAGCACCGCCAAAATGTTTTGATAGATTCTCGGCATGGGTCAACGGTGTCGGGCGGCACGAATATGTTGACATCAGCGACACGTATTCCTGCCAGAATCCGGGGTCGTTTCTTATCTGTTGATAGGCGATATCAAGTTCTTGAAAGGTTTGATGCAACACTTCGGGGATAAAACTGCCACCCCAATTTCCAAAATACTTCCTGGTACTCATCTCATACTCCACATGGCAGATGATTTTGATTGTAAATGCAAGGTGTCCAACCTACACCGATTCTGATGCTTTTAACAAGCATGAAAATAGGGTGTCTGCGGTATGGCTAACGAATATTCTTCTCGTATTGTGCAAGACTGTGTCTGCATGCCTCGGCAAAATCTTCCGGGTAATGTCCGTTGATAAAGCGCAGTTGAGTTTCGCTGAAAGCTCCAGGCGAATGTGGGAGTTTCGGCATAAAACAATAGATGAGGGGGTGGTGTTTCTCCAGCGAAGAAAATCGTTTTGAATACTCAATGGTGTTGACCATGGTGGCCCCTCTTGCCGCCAGAGCTTGCTGTGCCTTTAAGATAGCAATATCAAGAGATGTGCGAAGAGCCGTTTCACATTCTACGATATTACCGGCAAATTCACCGTTTTCATCGGGCTTGGTCATGATCTGGAGTTCCCATTGTGAGGTCTGGGCTTTGGGAACAAAAAGTAATACCTGTTCATTCTGCCAGACAACCAGGTCCTCGCTGCGGTCGTCTCGGCCATCCATTCTTTTATTGTTCTCTATGGCCTGGAAATAGTCATGAAAATAACTTCGGTTGTATTGCAGCCGGTAGGTTTCGATCACCTCGTGAATCATGTCGCCGGATGAAAAAGACGTGATTTCACCAATAGAGTCTGAAAAACCCTCTGCGAAAGCCTCAATCTGTGAGGGAATCATCGAATATTGCTGATGAATCTGCTGATGTGAGGCATGCAAACGGTATCCCGAGGAAGCAAAATCGAAACCAAAATTCCAGCCCCATAAGGTGGCCGCCATGTCTGAGATTTTGTATTCGGGATGACCCCAAATGATGGTTCTCAAATCTTCGAGCGCGTCATCTGAAAAGGGGAGGGAGCCGATCTCAATGTTTAAAAATTCAGCAAGTCTGACATAAGATCTCTGATAATATAAATGCCTTAAACCATTGATATCGTTTACAGACAGATTTTCAATCTGGTAACGGATTGAATCATCCGCCATATTGGCGGCATAGTGTCCACCGCCGATATAGGAATTTCTTCTCAGATATTCATAGACATGGGTTGACTGGCTCTGATGAAAATCCCCGACAATTTCACTTATCCCCTGGGCGCCGGGACGAATCACCATGGCTATTTTATAGGAATCGGGTAGAACCGGGTTATTGGCGACGGCCTCAAATAGATCAAAATCGCTGATTTCCGGTCGACACTTACCGTCAGGCATCTGTTGGTAGCGAAGTCCGGTCGGGATCCCCTTCTCATCATTTTCAAAAGAACAGCATGTTTCAGCCAGTCTGATCAAATCATCCCGATCTGTTGATGTGGTTGCCAGGCTGAGTAATAAAGGTCGGGGCAGCACTTCAAGCAACCCCGGATCAATGTGCTGTGATCTTAGCATCTGGTGCAGTGATACTGCGGGTTTTTCCTGCAGCTTTATCCTGTCAGGATTTTCGGCATTGCGATCGGCCCAGGTCTTACCAATATAGGTAGTTCCTCTGAACGGGAAGGGGTTGGCAATTTCATATATCCAGTCGGCATGTTCAACTTTGACACGATTTTCCGGGTAATTACTGGTGTTTATGACATCGCTTCCGTCCGGATTGCAGCCAAGTTTTTCGATTTGAGTACGACTGCGCAGGTTGCGCACTGAATATGACGGTTTATGGATGCCGTAGATAAAACCTTGGTCGGGAGATATACATGTTCTCATGATCTATTGCATCGGGGCTAAATTTTATTCCAGAGAACCAGAGCCTGCTGATAAATATCTGAGCGGCCGATACCCATATCAGCAGCAACCTTTTTACACACATCTTTCATGGAAAGATCGCTGTTGTCACGATACCAGATAAGAATCTCTTCCAATGATTCTTTTTCTGGCCGCTCATCTTGTCCTTGGTGAATAATGAGTACCAGTTCGCCTCTGATTTTCTCATTGGAGATAGTTTCTGCAAGAAGTTTCAGCGATGTTTCCTTAATCTCTTCATATCTTTTGCTCATTTCACGAGCCCACAAAACTTTTCGGTCGCCGAGTACTGCGTGGGCATCGTGGATGAATCGGTGAATGCGATGGGGAGATTCATAAAAAACGATTGGATACTGTGATGAAATCAACGACTGAAAAAGCTTTCGTCGTGCCGATGTCTTTTGTGGAGAAAATCCGATAAAGAGAAAAGAGCCTGGCTCAAGACCTGAGCAACTCAGGGCTGCACTGAGTGCTGAAGGACCCGGAATCGGCACGATCGGCAGACCTGCTTCCCGGACTTTGTTAACCAAAATCGAACCCGGGTCCGATATTCCCGGAGTACCCGCGTCACTCACCAGCGCGATATCTTTACCGTCAATGATCTGTTCCACCAGCGCTGCTGAACGGCTGGCTTCTTTCTCACGATAATAGCTTACCAGAGGGGTGGAAATACCAAAATGGTTCAGGAGCTTTTTGGTGTGTCTGGTATCCTCGGCGGCAATGAGGTCTACCTCTTGTAACGTGCGCACAGCGCGATGGGTCATATCTTCGAGGTTACCGATCGGGGTGGCGACGATGTACAAGGTTCCGGGCATTGTTGGCCTATCGTATTGTTCACTAGAATTGTTTATGACCTCGCCATTATGGTCAATGGCGGTAAAAATTGCATCTTCTTTGTTGCATTATATCAGTGATGTTTTAATATATGAGCAGGTATTCATATAACGGAGGTCGCACGTGAATCAGGAGTTATGCGAACGTAGGATTATACATGAAGATCGATTGGAAAAAGCCCGGAAACTCATGGGTGAATTTTCCGATATTGAGGCAATGAGCGATTTGTTCAAAGCGATCGGTGATCCCGGCCGATTACAGATAGTGCTGGCTCTTGACGCCCAGGAAATGTGTGTATGTGATTTAGCAGCACTGCTTGGTGTAAGTGAATCAGCGGCCAGTCATCAGATCAGAATATTGAGAACCATGAATCTTGTAAAAAACAGACGGGAGGGTCAGGTACTCTATTACCGATTGGTTGATGATCATGTTATGCAGCTCGCACGGGTAGCACGAGATCATGTAGCAGAGCTGGAGCAGGGTGAAACAAATGGATAAAATCATACAAGTCGGAATCGAAATATGGCATATCCTGCTCGATTCTTCCTTTTATATCATACTTGGAATTATTGCGGCTGGATGCATTAAAGTTTTTATAAATCAGGAATTTATTATTAAGCATCTGCGCCATGGCAAATATCGATCAGTAATAAAAGCCTCCCTTTTCGGCATACCGTTGCCGCTCTGATCGTGTGGTGTGCTGCCGGCGGCAGCATCGTTTAAAAAACAGGGAGCAAACAGGGGGGCCCTTGCCTCGTTTCTTGTATCTACACCAGAATCAGGGGTTGACTCCATCGCTATCACCTATGCTTTGCTTGATCCAATTATGACGGTTGTCAGACCGTTGGCTGCCTTCGTAAGTGGGATCAGCGCCGGGATCCTGGAAAACACCGTATCCTGGAAGCGTTTCACAAATGAAGACCAGCAGGCAGCCGTTGAATCTCCGAATAACGGAGCACAGCCGGGCACAAGTGATCCCAAGCCGATTCTCTCGCGGTTGCGGGGAGGGCTGAAATATGGTTTTACCGAGGTCTGGGGAGATATCGTCTTCTGGTTTTTTCTAGGGTTATTGCTTGCCGGAATTATCACCGTTTATATACCTGACAGCCTTTCCCAACTGGTTCTCGGTGGCGGTATTATCTCCATGCTTGCCATGTTGTTAATGGGGATGCCGATCTATATCTGTGCAACAGCATCAACCCCGATTGCCGCAGCACTTCTTTTAAAAGGAGCAAGTCCCGGCGCAGTTCTGGTCTTTTTATTGGTCGGTCCTGCAACCAATATGACATCCTTATCCGTATTGATTAAAATCTTGGGCAAAATGGGAACACTTCGTTATCTGGTGGTAATTGGTGTCGTTTCAGTTCTTTTTGGCCTGGGACTGGATGGGGTATATCACTATTTGAATATAGAACCTCGTGCGGTTATTTCAGAAGTTCGCGAGACGATACCTTATTGGCTAAAACTGAGTTCAGCTGTTATATTGCTCCTGTTGTCGCTTCGTCATCTCTACAGTCGGTATAGGCTGGAGCAACTGATAAAAAAACAAAATCAATTCATCAGTGGCTTTCCCGATATTGGTTCTGACCTGAGACAAGGACACACCAATTCACATGCCCCGGTATTGGTGCACTCCCGTAATAAACCTGTTGCTGAGAAATGATCATCAGCGCAAATTATCCAGCCATGAGCGTATCCATTTATTATACTGAACTATTAGGTTCCCCATCATTGTTGGTAAGTCATTTACTATAGGGCATCATTTATGAACAAACATATTGGCATCTTAACCGCTGGAGGCGACAGCCCTGGCCTGAATGCAGCAATCAGAGCAATCGGCAAAACCGCAATGGATACCGGTCAAATGGAGGTCGTTGGCTTTAGAGACGGTTTTCGCGGGTTGATGGAAAACCGGATAATGCGCCTGGACCGTTCCATGCTTTCTTCAATTCTAACGCTCGGGGGAACCATTCTAGGCACCAGTCGAGATAAGCCGCATAAAATGCCCGTTGGCGGCGAATTAATGGATATGACCGATGTTATCTGCGACAATTATTATCGGCATAATCTTGATGCGCTGGTTTGTATCGGTGGGGGAGGGACGCAGAAAAATGCCTTTCGCCTGGCTGAACAAGGC